>JANYFO010000266.1 GCA_025362635.1 Gemmatimonadaceae bacterium
TGAAGGTGCCGTGGGCTGCGTGCGCACGCTCACGTTGTATGCGGCGCCCGAAGCGACCGATCCCGGAAAGGCGAAGGTGGTGGCATTGACGGCCACCTGAGGTCATTGCTTCCATTGTTCTGGAGCACGAGCCCGGAGCCAGACAGGCTCGCGACCGTGCCGCCGAGGGTGTACGTCGGCGCTGGACCGCTCGCCTCCTTGCAGGCCTGCATCAGGGACACCGCGGCAATGACGGCCGTTACCTTCGGATTCTTGACCATCTTCAATTTTCCCCTCGGATGTTGTTCAGTTCGATGCGCCGCGCGACAGCATCCAAATCACACAAATTCAGATAACGCATGCGAGTCCCTTCATCATGCCGCGCTTATCGAATTAAACTCCCGCGATAGCGTGCCGTTAGATGATCATTGCTAGATTCCCGGACATTTCGCGCCACCTCAATCCGTCGCACCCGAATACCACGCTCATTCCCCTTCTCCCCGCATCGTCCATGCTATCCGTGCTCAATTCGTTCGTGAAGGCCGCGACCCTCGCCGTGATGCTTGCCGCCGGTACGGGTGCGCTCTCCGCGCAAGTTGCGCCAATCCCGAAGCCGGTTTCCCCCGCTGGCCCGGTGGTGATTGTGACCGACCGTGCTTTGGATGGCCGAGGGAACGTGTTGCGCAATGCGCGCATCGGAGTGGTCGATGGTCGCATCACGTCGCTCCATGCGGCGGCGGGCGGCGCGACTATCGACTTGCGCGGTTACACGGTGATGCCCGGATGGATCGACACACACGTCCATCTCGATTCGCACTTCGATCGCACCGGACGCATCGCCACCGAGAGTGAACCGCCGATGGAGGCGGCGCTCGGCATCGCCCTCGCGTCGTGGGAGACGCTGATGGGCGGCTTCACCACCGTGCAGACGGTCGGTGACCCGGCGGAGAAACCGCTGCGTGATGTCATCCGCGATCACGGCTTCCCGGGGCCGCGCGTGCTCACATCGCTCGCGTGGATCGAAGGCAAGGGTGACAATACGGGCACACCCGAGCAACTTCGCGCCATTGTACGCGAGCGCAAAGCGCAGGGCGCCGACCTGATCAAAATTTTCGCGTCGACGAGTCAACGCGTGGGTGCGCGCCCCACGTTGACGCAGGCGCAGCTCGAGATTCTTTGCGGTGAAGCCAAGGCGCTCGGGATGCGTTCGATGGTGCATGCGTATCGTTCACAGGTTTCGGCGGCGGCGCTCGCTGGATGCAACCAAGTGGAGCACGCGACCTACGCCACGGCGGAGGACATCACGACCGCCGTGCGCATGGGCACGTTCATCAGTCCACAAGTGGGACTGGTGGTGCAGAACTATCTGGCCAACAAGGCGCGCTATCTCGGTGTCGGCAACTACACCGAGGAAGGGATGGCGACGATGGCGCGCGATCTTCCGCTCGACTTCGAGATCTGTCGCATCGCCGCGAGTACACCAAATGCCAAAGTGGTGTTCTCGACCGATGCCACTGCCGGTGCGCACGGCCGCAATGCGGAAGAATTTCTCGGACGTATCGAGCACTGCGGCCAGTCACCGATGGTCGCACTGGTGTCGGCGCAGTCGCTTGCCGCCCAGGCGCTTGGGATGAGCAATCGCATCGGCACACTTGCCCCGGATTACGAGGCAGACATCATCGCGCTCGATGGCGATCCGATTCGTGATCCCACCGCTGTACGGCGGGTAGTGTTCGTGATGCGCGGTGGAGTGGTGTACAAGTGGGGCGGGAGCAAGCGGGCACGATGAACCGGGTTATCACGACGCTTTGGCTGAGACGAACGCCGAAATTTTCTGCACGCTGTCGAAGTTGACGGGTTGCTCGACGCAATTGGTCGCGGCAATAAACGCATGTGGTGATTCGAACCATATTTTTTCTGCCAATCCCATCATCACGGGTGCGGTCACGTAATCTGTCAACGAGCGTGGCAATCGCCGTGTACGAAGTGCCGCGGCAACGTCGGGAGGCAAACGCATAGATGGACATCCTTTCTGCACTTCGCCAACTGTGGGCGCACGCCGTATGGGCCGACAGGCTCCTGTGGGATGCGCTGCAACACGCACGTCACGCCGACAACGCATGGCGCGAATACGCGCACATCCTTGCGGCCGATGCCGTATGGATTGCGCGACTGGAGCAGCAACCGCCAACTGTTTCGGTGTGGCCAACGCTCACGCCCGAAGCAGTGGATGCATTGCGTTGTGACGTGACCGCGCGGTATGACGCGTACCTCACGCAGCTATCGGCTCAGGATTTAGGCACGATGGCGCCATATGTAAATACTACTGGTCGTGCATTTAACACGTCGGTTGGCGACATCCTACTGCATGTTCTGCTGCACAGTCAGTATCACCGCGGTAAGGTGAATCAACTGTTGTCGAATGCCGGGCATGCGCCAGCGGCGGTTGATTTCATTGCGTTCGTACGCGAAGTACCAGCGGCCAATTCGAACGCGAAATAAACGGCACACTGCGACCGCGTATGACGCGAATTTGTTAGCCTCGAATGCCGACGTCGACGCGTCGGCGACAATCGCTGCATTTTTTAATTTTGCTCTGCGCTCCGAAAACTGCAGAGCGAGAAGACATAAAAAAAGAACAACGGTGCACGCGGAGACACGGAGAAGCGGAGGGAAATGAGAACAGAGAACTGAAGCGCACTGGAGAATCGAAGGAGCATTGTGAGGAGACAGTTTACGCGAATAAGCTCCGAACGGACGCCGTCTGATCGCTGCCATTGGAAGGTCACATTTTTAGTACAGAAATGGTGCAGCCTCCGTGCCCGCATCCGCGAACCTCGCCACGAGCATCATGCCCAACCCTAACCCGCTCCAATTTTGAAACACAGAGCGGAAGTACCACAGAGTCTTCTGCCCTTGCAGCGTACGCGCGCGCGCCGCATCATCTAGCCAGCCGCGGCGTTGCCACGCCGCATTGTGTGTCTTTCATCCATTCTGTGCATGCTACGCATAATTGTCGTCTTGACCGTCATCAGCCTTGTCCCTGAAGCAGTTGCGATCAGTGCGCGCCAACTACCTCGCCCGTGCGGCGTGTACACCGCTATTGCCACTGATACAACGCTCGACATAAGCGATCAAGCGTCGCGCAAACTGTATCACCCGAACGTAGACCGTGGTCCGCAGTATCCAACCGAATTGCGAAGCCAACACATCGAGGGTCAAGCCCGCGTGTCGTTCGTTCTCGACACACTCGGGCACGTCATTCGCAACTCTGCTCAAATCATTGACGAATCACATCCTGCGTTCGGACAATCCGTTTGCGAGTTTCTCACGCGCGCGAAGTTTGCACCAATCTCCGTCACTGGTCGATTGCTCACGACGAGCATCACCAATGCGACTTTCAAATTCACGATCGGAGCACGGTAAGACGCAATGATGTCCTTCTTACTCGCCGTGATGCTCGTCGTTGCGATGACACTCCCGCGCAATGCAGCCCAATCCGCGCCAACAACGCCCAGTGACTTTCTGTACGTGTGGTCGGCATCCATCGACAGTTCAGGACCCGATTTTCTCGCCGTATTCGACGTGCGCACGCACGCAACGGCCGATCGCTACGGCACGCTCGTAACCACCATTCCAGTGCCAGGACGCGGGAACGGCACGCATCATGTTGAACACGAGATGCCCGCCGACGGGCAGTTGTTTGCCAACGGGTTCAAGTCGGGACAATCGTTCATCTTTGACCTCGCCAACCGCAATGCACCACGGCTCGCGAAACAGTTCGGCGAAGTGGGCGCGTTGATGCATCCGCACAGCTTTTGGCGTCTACCCAATGGCCACGTATTATCCACATTTCAAATGCAGCATGACTCGCTCGGCCTCGCACCAGGCGGACTAGTCGAGATAACACCCAGCGGCACAGTCGTGCGTAGCGCAACCGCGAACTTCGCCGGCGTTGATCGTCGCATTCGTCCATACTCGGCGGCCATTCTCCCGAGCATTGACCGCGTAGTGACCACTACGTCCGACATGGAGAAGGGCGACAGTATTCGTGCGCTACAGCTGTGGCGTTTGTCGGATCTATCAGTGCAGCAGACGATTGAGCTACCAAACGGGCCGCGCGGTGACGAGGGGTACAACACAGCCGAACCGCGCATGTTGCCTGATGGCAAAACCCTGCTCGTGTCCACGTTTAATTGTGGGCTCTATCTCGTCGAACACATCGCTAGTACGACACCAAGCGCGCGGCTGGTCGCTTCATTTCCGCGCAAGGCGGGCACGTCTTGTGCCGTCCCGGTCCTCGTGGGCAACTACTACCTGATTACCGTACCCGCGTGGAGCGCCGTCGTCAGCCTCGACATCTCAGATCCGTCACACCCACGCGAGGTTTCCCGCATCACGCTGGGCACGAACGACGTGCCACACTGGATTGGCATCGAGCCAAACCATGAGCGCGTAGTGATTACGGGATATCAAGCCATGAAAACGCGCGTGCTCATTGCACGATTCGATGCGAAAACAGGAGCGCTCGCACTCGACAAACGTTTTCATGCGGCGGGCAGCTCCGAAGTTGGAGTTCGCATGGAGCACATCGCGTGGCCGCATGGTGGTCACGAAGCGGCAGTGCCGCACGGCGCGGTGTTTAGTCGGCCGTAATTGCTATCGATAGCGCGTTCCACCGCGCATAACAAATACGACGCGCTTCATCGCCGTAATGTCGCGCGACGGATCGCCGTCAACCGCCACCAAGTCCGCCTCGTACCCGCTCGCGAGCACCCCGAGATGGTCGGCCATACCAATCGCAGCAGCGCCCGCTGATGTCGCGGAAATTATTACGTCCATCGCTGACTGCCCCGCACGCACGCGACAAATCATTTCTTCAGCGTTGCGACCGTGCGCAAGTGCAACCGCATCCGTTCCAAATACAATCTTGAGCCCTGGTGTTTTGATTGCCCGCGCAAACATCGCCGTCGCCGTTGGAATCGCGGCCTTTAATGGCGCGAGCGACACATCGTTAAAACCATACGCGTCCGCGTGATCAACGTAGTTCTGAAAGACGAGGCACACCTGCGGATCGAAAATGGTGCCGTGCTGCGCCATCAACTTGAGCTCCACGTCGGTCACAAACGTGCCATGCTCAATTTGTGTGCATCCACCAAGCACCGCCGCACGAACACTGGCCGGACTGATCGCATGTACCAACGTCCGAAGACCTAAGCGTTTTGCCTCGCCACACACTGCCGCGATTTGCTCGTCAGAGAGCGTTTGCGCACCGCCTGCGCCAAGTCCAGACGACGAAAAGAGCTTGATGAGATCGGCCGTTTGCCCGTGCAACCCACGCACGAGCGCGCGCAGCGAATCGGGTGTCGGCCGCGTCGAACTCAATTGCGTGATCGACGTAAGAATGCGCGGACCGGGGATGAGTTCGCGCGCTGTCGCATCGCGCAACTCAAGATCTTCAATGCCGCCAACACTCTGAATCGTGGTGAAGCCAGCCATAAGCGTTGCATACAGGTTGCCCGCCTGCGCAAGGGCAGCCTGCGCCGGAGTGTCGCCACTGCGCGCGGAGTTGCGCTTGCCTTGCCGATCGACGTACCACCCCGGATGCACATGCGCGTCAATAAGACCAGGCAGCAATGTGGCCGAGCCAAGCTCAATTGTTTTTGCGCCGGGAATACTGATTGCGGTGGTGCTGACCCGTTCAATGCGACGTCCGCGCACGACAACCCACGCATTGTGTGTCGACGCGCCACGTCCGTCGAGCAGCGTCTCGCTATGAATGACTGTGATGGCGTCAACGACTGCCGGAGACGATTGTGCGGGGCTTGTATTAAACGCACCCAGTACACCAGCGAAGGCGGCGGCGACGGTGGCGCGTACCGATCGAAACATGGCCATTTCCTGCGAAAGGGTGGTCGACAAAGCGTGATAACCTGAACAGTATGCGACGGTCACGCATTGTCCCACCGCAATTGCCAGTTGCCCTCGCCAATCGCCTTGCGCGCATGCACACTTGGTTTGGCGCGACCCACACTTTAATTGTCCAACCATGACGAACCACACCCCCGCTAAGCGCGGCGCGGCGCTGCTGCAAGATCCGCTGCTCAACAAAGGCACCGGTTTCTCCGCTGCTGAACGTGATGCACTCGGCTTACGAGGCCTGTTGCCGCCCCGGGTGATGACGCAGCACGAACAACAACGGCGCGTCGTTGAGAGCGTCCGGCACGAGCCGACCGATTTAGGAAAATATCTTGATTTGCTTTCCGTCTTAGATCGGAACGAGGCCCTCTACTACCAAGTAATCATCAACAACTTGGTGGAAATGATGCCTATCATCTACACACCCACCGTGGGACTCGCCTGTCAACGATGGGGTGAGATTTTTCGGCGCTCGCGTGGGCTCTATATCACAGCGGAAGATCGTGGGCACGTCATTGATGTGATGCGGAACTGGCCGTACACCGATATCCGCATGATTGTTGTCACCGACGGCGAACGCATCTTAGGATTGGGCGATCTTGGAGCGAATGGCATGGGCATTCCTGTTGGCAAGCTGTCGCTCTATACCGCGTGCGCGGGAATACATCCTGCGCAGTGCATGCCCGTCACCCTTGATGTCGGAACGAACAACGACTCTCTGCTCGACAACCCAAACTACATCGGCCGTGCCGTGCCGCGGTTACGTGGCCCAGCGTACGCCGAACTTGTCGACGAGTTTGTCATGGCCGTGCAAGAGCTGTATCCACACGCATGCCTGCAATTTGAGGATTTCGGCAACTCCAATGCATTTCGATTCTTGCAAAAATACCGCGATGAAATTTGCATGTTTAACGACGACATCCAAGGCACGGCAGGCGTGGTATTAGCGGGCCTCTATTCCGCATCCCAGATGACTGGCGTAAAACTAACCGAGATGCGGTTCTTGTTTCTCGGCGCAGGTGAAGCAGGCATCGGCATTGGTGATCTCATTGTCGAAGCACTCAAGGCCGAAGGCGTGTCGCATGCTGCGGCGCATCGGCAATGCTGGTTTATGGATTCGAAAGGGCTTGTTGTGCAGGAACGCAGCGACCTCGTTGACCATAAGGTGCGCTTTGCCCACGAGCACTTGCCAGTGGCCGACTTGCTCACGGCCGTGGAAATTTTGAAACCGCATGCATTGATTGGCGTGTCCGGGCGGGCAAGCGCCTTTACGCAGCCGATCGTGAAGGCGATGGCCGAGCACAACGCGCGCCCAATTGTTCTCGCGTTGTCCAATCCCACGTCGCAATCCGAATGCACCGCGGAAGAGGCGTACGCATGGAGTGATGGTCGCGCAATTTTTGCGAGCGGCAGTCCCTTTGCACCGGTGACGCACGACGGTCGGGTGCACGTGCCCGGACAAGGCAATAATTCGTACATTTTCCCTGGCGTTGGACTTGGCGTTGTCGCGACGGAAGCCACGCGCGTCACTAACGAAATGTTTTTTGTTGCGGCAAAGACGTTAGCCGGATGCGTGACGGAAGAAGATATGGCGCTCGGTCGCATCTATCCCGATCTGAATCGCATTCGTGAAGTGTCCACGGCCATCGCGATAGCCGTGGCGCACGTTGTATTCACGCGAGGGTTAACCAAGATGCCGCGCCCGTCAGATTTGTCGGCGTATATCAACGCACAGATGTATCATCCCGACTACGTGGAGTATGTCCCCGCGTAGCCGGGACAGCACGAGCATCTCACGCAGTGTAAACGGTCAGCGAGGCGGAGTCGCGGTTGGTAATGGTACGCGCGGAATTTTTTCATTCCGCATCGCGGCGTGATACGCGAACGTCGCCATCACGATCGCACTCTGCCGAAGCCCTGCCTCGCTCACACGTTCTGCAAAGTCCGCATTGGTGTGATGCTCGCGCACGTCGTACGTGTCGTACTCTTTAATTGCCGTAAACGCGGGCAGCCCAAAACGCGTAAAGCTTAGGTGATCTGTACTGGGGATTGGCCCAATCACATTCTTCACCGTGCCTTGCGACTTGAGCGGTTCGAGCCAGGCGTCGAAAATAGCCTTTGCCGGCTCGTTGTTCTCCATGTAAAACCCGTATGTCGGCCCAGTGCCCGGATCGTCGTTTAAATACACCGACAGGTTATCAAACGCCGTCTTGTTCGACGCTCCCACAAAGTGCGACGTCGCATAGGCGAGTGAGCCGAGAAGCCCTTCCTCTTCGCCACTCCAAATGGCAATACGAATCGTGCGACGCGGCTTGACATTCAGCGCCTGCAAAATGCGCATCGACTCCATGGCGGCGGCAACGGCATCCGCATTATCAGTGGCGCCGGTGGCCGTATGCCACGAGTCCAGATGCGCGCCGATCAACACTACTTCCTTCCCAATCACCGGATCGCTGCCCGGTATTTCTGCAATCACGTTGTAACTATTTGTATCTGCACTGCTGAATTGAACCTGCAGCGCCAAACGCAATTGCACCGGCAAGCCGCCCAGCAGTGCATTCACCATCATGTTGTACTGTTCGGCAACGACGACGACGCTCGGTGTGGCATCTGGTGCCGTCGTTCGCGCGCCACCTTGTACGAAAAACGTGCCGTGCTCGCCTTGACTGGCTCGCAGCACCGCCGCTGCACCGTACTTGCGAAGAATGGGCTCCATCGTGCGTAACGGCGTCGTGTATTCACTGCGCTCGGCCGGCGGTGCACCACTGCGGACCGCCTCGGCATTCGTTGCTGGTTGCAAGCGATCTTTTCGAATAAACGCAACTTGCGGCTTCTGCGCCAAAATGATTGCGCCTTTCAGTTTCTCGCCCATCGCTTCAATTTCTGCGGCGCTCTTATCGCCGAGATAGAGGGCGGGTGCTGTGATGACGCCCTTCGTACTCGGCGTCCACGCCTCCGGAAAACCAGTGATCGGGAAGTATCGCGGACCGATCATTTCGAGCGTGAATTGCTGCAGCTCCCAACCGCGACCGAAAGGGAACGCTTCGAGGTGTGCGTCCTTCAATCCCCACTCGCTCAACTTCGCACGCGCATAGTCCGCCGATGCCTTGTGTGCGCGCGACCCCGCAAGCCGTCCACCAATCATGTTGACGAAATGATTAAACGTTTCGCCGACATGCGATCGATCATTTGCCTCAGCGGTGATCCGCGCGATCATCGCGCGGTCGACGGGTTCTTGTGCTCGCGCCGCCGCGCACGGTGCAAGGAATAAGAGCGCTAAAAGAAGTCGCGTGCAAAAACTGTTCGGCTGTGTCATCAGATATCCGGGGGAAGTAGGCAACGATAAAATACAGCAACTTTCGCGGCCGCAGGAGAATGCGCTGCCGCTATGTCCGCAGTTCCCCGAGCACACGGTCCAGCGTCGCCACCAACTCCGCGCCGTTGTCCGTATCAAATGGCATCGGTGGGCGAATCTTTACCACGTTATGATGCGGGCCATCGGTCCCGAGCAGAATTCCCTCTTCGCGCATGCGGTTGGCAACATACGTTGCCTCCTCAGCCGCGGGCAAACGCGTGTGACGATTTCGCACCAGTTCGATGCCGAGAAACAGTCCGCAGCCGCGCACGTCGCCAATCAGTTCGTGCCGGTGTGCGAGCGCATGCAACTCGTGCAGCATACTGTGCCCCACCTGCAGCGCATGCGACTGCAACTGTTCATTGTGCACAACATCCAGTACCGCATTCCCCACGGCACACGACACAGTGTTGCCGCCAAACGTGCTAAAAAACTCCATGCCGTTGTCAAAGGCATCGGCAATGTCGCGTGTCGTAACCACAGCAGCCAATGGATGCCCGTTTCCTAGCGGTTTACCCATCACCACGATGTCTGGCACAACGTCTTGCGATTCAAACGCCCAAAAGTGTGAACCGATACGACCGAGCCCCGTCTGCACTTCGTCCGCAATGCACACACCACCCGCGCGTCGCACATGCGCGTAGGCGGCAGACAAGTACCCGTTGGGGAACATGATCTGCCCGCCGACACTCGGACACGACTCCGCGATAAAACCGGCGATGCGACGGCCGTGCTCGTGTGCACGATCAATCACGAGCGAGAGGTCGGTCGCATACTTCGCGCCCGCGTTCGCATCGCTGCGCTTATACGCGCCACGATAGTCGTCTGGCAACGGCGCAACATGCACCCAGTCAGGCGCACCTTGACCTCCAGGTCCGGCATGCTTGTACGGACTCATATCAACCAACGTACTCGTGTTGCCGTGATAAGCTGCTTCCAAAACCACCATGTCACGCCGTCCCGTGTACGTGCGCGCAAGTCGCACGGCGAGCTCGTTTGCTTCGCTCGCCGAGTTAAGCAAAAAGCAAACACACAATGAATCGGGTAACGTGTTGGTCAATCGCTCCGCGTACTCCTCAAGACCGTCGTGCAGGTACCGCGTATTCGTATTGAGCACCGACATTTGTTGAGCGGCGGCGGCCACCACGTGTGGATGCGCATGTCCAACGTGCGGCACATTATTGTATGCGTCGAGAAAACGATGGCCTTCGTCATCGTACAAATATTGCCGCCACCCACGCACGATCCGCACCGGATCGCGATACGCGACGCGAACACTCGGCCCCACAAACGCGCGTCGCTTTGCTGCGACAACGCCTTTCGCGAGTGCGGTCACTGGAAAGCACGACGCGGACACGCCGACAATTAAATTCGCGTCCGGCGATATACTGCGCCACACGTCACGCCGACTGGGTGTCCCGACTCCCGGAAACTCGCTGCCGAGCTCCAAGAAGTCAGTGATGACTTGGAGGTGGAGATGCGGTGTCCATCCACCGTTTTCTGCAGGGAGCCCAAGCGTCGCGATGCGCTCACCGCGCGTGATGCGTTGGCCAACGTGGAGCGCAGCCGCGGACGCGTGACTTAAGTGCCCGTAGAGCGTGAAGAACTTTTCGCCATCAGGGGTGGCATGTTGCAGCACAATCACACCGCCGTAGTCCAATGGTTGCAACTGTGTGTCTGCTGCGTGCACCACACCATCACATGGCGCGTACACCGGCGTGCCCGCCTCCGCGAACAGGTCGAGGCCAATGTGAATTGTGCGATGTTCGTTTAACGTACCGTCTCCCGACGCAAATGCCGGCGTCACGTAAAGCAACCGTGCTTCATCATAACGTCCAATCGCGACCTGTACGTTCGCGTCACGCATTGCAGCGAACACGCGTTGCGTTAGGGCGGGTTCTACGTTTCCGCTGGCATCGCCGTGAATAAGCGCACTTCCAACGCTTAAGTCGAGTACGATTGACGGCGTCGAGCGCAAATCGATGGCAAGCACCGGCGCAAACGATTCACTATTTGCGGCAAGCCACTGGCGAACACGAGCACTCGTGGCAATGGGCTCGAGTCCACACGCGCTCCGTACCGTTGCCTGCGCGAACGCGAATGGAATACGAGCAAGTCGTGGCAGCGTTCGTTGAATGGCCGCTTGGCTCACGCCTAAGTACGCATTCTCTGGATGCGCGCTCTGCTGGTACGCCGCAAGGACGGCACTCGTGCACAGACGTAACACAACGAGTCCAAAGAGTGACGCCATTTCCTGCGCATTCAAAGGCCGCACCGCGTGATAGCCACGCACCAGGTGCCATAGCACCGACAACGGATCTGCCGCGTCGAGCATCGCGTATGCCGCGGCGATGGCGAGCTCCCCAACGGTGTAGCTGTACAGCATATCGCCAAAGTCGATGACACCGACCACACATTGATCGCGACCACTTTCGCCACCGACCAACACATTGTTGTCGTTCAGGTCATTGTGGATCACACTACACGGCAACGTCGGCAGCAATGGAGCGGTGTGCCGATCAAACCGCATCACGAGTGTTTGGACGGTCTCTGCCAGTGCCACGTTCGTCAATCGCGATCGATGAAGGTCAATCACCATTCGACCGCGCGAGAGATCCCATTGCAATTCGCGATGCGCGGTCGGATGGTCAAATCCAACGAATGCATTGGTCAATTGCGCGACAGACTCGCCAAAGCAGTGCCACAAGCCTGCGGTACGATGACGCATATCGCCGAGGGCAATGCCTGGCAACATCGAGACCATCCACACGAGGTGCGTTAACCCGCCGGGCGCACGCGTCTCCGTGAGCAGGCCACCATCGAGTGCAGGGATCACGTGCGGCGCCAGCGCGAATGTTCGCGCAACGTGCGTGATTGCCGCCTGTTGCGCTTCAAGAAATTCGCGGCGCTCCGCGGCGTTCGCAATTTTCAATACGGCGAACGATCCTGCTTCCGTCGTCAGTAAGAAATTCTGGTCGCGCTCACTCGTGAGTGCGCTCGCGGTTGCCTCGAGTCCGTACATCGAGAGCGCGAGCGATTCGGCAGCGTGCGCGTCGAATTGAGGTGTGTGGTACGTCATGGCTGCAAAACTAAACGAAAATCACCGCTACCACTGGTCGGTCCAACGAGTGCGGCGTCCGCCGCGATAGCAATCGACGCGAATGACTGATCGCGATGATGCCATCACCTCATCGATTACTTGGCGCCCAGCGTCCGTGCAAATCCCGCAGACAAGCGATCTGGCAATTGCACATGATGATGCGTGCAAAGCGCACCGAGCGTGATGCGTCCGGGCAGTCGGTCCACATCGTAATGGCAGACAATGGTGACAGCCGGATAGCGTTGCAACAACGGATTGAGCATGTCTTCGTACGCGATCATTTCGTCAACGCCGGGCGCGTCGGTCAGACACCACGTCATCGCCCCCGAGATAAGCAGGCGATCGTGCCCGTCATCGTGAAATGCGAGGATGGCCTGTTCCATAAAATCGATCATCTCGACTGCGACAAATTGCCCTGTTCGCAGATACGCCTCGCTCGGCTCCAGCAGCCGTAGCAGGCCCGCCGCCTTTAACGCGTCGACATCAAGACCGTCTCTATCGAGCTGGGCCAGCACGTCGTCTTGCGTCCCTTCTTCGTAGATGTAAAGCATTGGCGCACCTTCACCCAGATGCGCAAGCACGTACGGGCGGAAGAGGTCCCACAGCTCGGTGCGTCCTGAATGATGCAGCGACACGTGACGCGGCACGCCACTTGCCGCTGCGCTTTCGATCCGATCGATCGGCCCGGACGGGGCGTTAAAATCTGCGGTGAGGGGGTCAACCCGACGTTGTAAAAAGCCGTCCAAGGCCGCACGGCGAAAGCGCCGCTCCGCGCGGGGCCCAATGCGTACGCATTCGAGAATGCCGTCACGCGTCCATCGCCGCAGCGAGGTTTTGCTGACGCTTAAGTATCCAGCGGCTTCGTCGATTGTGAGGAGAGCTTCCATGCGGGCATTGACGGAGAAGACGTCCAGAGTAGGAAACATTGAAGTGCGTGCGCAACGGTGCAATGGGTTTGCTGTGGATTTTTGAGTTATCCATACCTGCTCATTCTTATCCATACTTAGTCTTGACAGACTCTACTACAACTGTTTTCTATGCAATGTCAGCTCCGCCCGGATGGGTGTAAGGATTTCGTTGGGGGTTGACCGTCCTGCCGCACCAGCCCGTCCCACCCGGTTGCACGTTCTTAACAGCGGCGTGGGCAATTTCCCCAATTTCGGATGGTGGGACGCGAATTACGCGATTGAACGATCTGTCGGGACGCGACGCGCGTAAGTCCAGTCCGTTGCCCGACAACGTGGATTTTTGGGTCGGCGTGATTGATGTAAAGAGCACGATCTGCGAACCAGTCGAACAAATCGGCACGACAACCGATTGCGGACTGATTTTGCTGCAACGGTACATCGCGAACGACACGCAGCATGCGCTGGCGCAGGGCACGAAGTTGGTGCGGGTCAAGCTCGCGGCGAACTACACCGCCCTTCAATGGGCACGAGGTCCAACGCATGGCGTGCTCGTTTGAGAACAGAGTCGTGGTCATTACGGGCGGAGCCGCCGGCATTGGCTTCACCGCGGCACAACACATCGGCGCGGCAGGCGGTGCGGTTGCGCTGCTCGACGTCAACGCGGAGCAAGCGGAGCGATCGGCGGACGCGCTGCGTGCCCTTGGTGCGCGTGCCTTTGGCGCTGGCGCCGACGTGACGGATGCAAAAGCAGTCGCCGATGCCATTGCCCGCGCGGAAGGAGTGCTCGGACCGATTGATGGTCTCCTGAACAACGCCGGCATCGCCGGGTTTGGAAGCGTACACGAAGAAACTGAATCGCAATGGCATCACATTATGGCCGTGAATGTCACGGGTACTTTTCTCGTGTCCCGCGCGGTATTGCCCGGAATGATCGCGCGGAAGCGTGGCGCGATCGTCAACGTTGGATCGGTCGCCGGGCTGGCCGGCGTTTCTATGATGGCGGCCTACTGTGCGGCCAAAGGCGCGCTTGTAAATCTGTCGCGGCAAATGGCGGTCGACTACGCAAAACATGGTATCCGTGTGAACTGCGTTTGCCCCGGTACTGTCGCGGCAACTGCGATGGGACAGTCGCTTTTGGGCAGTGACCAAAGCGATGAAGCGATGGCGCGCCGACTGTTAGAATATCCGATCGGGCGTTTCGGCCGTCCTGAAGAGATTGCATCAGCGGTCGCATTTTTGCTGTCCGATGCGGCGAGTTTCGTCACCGGCGCTGCATTTGCAGTCGACGGTGGAATGACGGCCATATAAGACGCTTTATGCGCTGACCCGTGCAGGACAGACGCTGTGCGAGCATGATCGCACAGCGTCTCGTGTTGATCGGACATATGCGTGCCACATAATTTCACGCGCAGTATTTGTAACTGTCTTGTTGTGTACGCATAACATTGCGTGGATTCCATAATCGCCAACGGCGCGTCCGATCCTTCGGGCACTATTTCACCGAGCCTTGCATTCAATCAATATGACGATGGGCAGCGTGCGCATTCCGCTGTGACTCATCCATTCTTCGTTTACGTCAATCAGGGCACCCCATGCACGACATCATCGATACGGCTGTTGCCGCAGGCACGTTCAAAACGCTTGCGACTGCACTGACGGCCGCTGGACTCATTGACACGCTCAAGGGCACTGGTCCGTTCACCGTGTTAGCTCCAACAGACGAAGCATTCGCGAAAATCCCCGCTGCGGATTTGAACGCGCTTCTTGCTGACAAGGCCAAGCTCACGGCAGTACTTACGTATCACGTTGTCGCCGGCAAAGTGCCTGCCGCAACCGTAGTAACGCTCCATGAGGCCGCTACGGTTGAAGGCAGCAAGGTGACGATAGCGGTTGTTGATGGAAAGGTTGTGTTGAATGGCAAAAGCCATGTGACCGCGACAGACATTGCCGCATCAAATGGCTTAATCCACGTCATCGACACTGTCTTGATGCCGCCCGCCAAGCACTAGTACAAACGGCGCGCTGCGTGGGGTCCGAACGCGAGACCCCACGCGACGCGCGGTGGCTAGAACAACACCAATGCAGGTAAGCCGAGCTTCGCAGCTTTTGCAGCAAATGCAGTGAGATCATTTGCGACGAGTGCGCTGAATTGCGTCTTGAGTCCGTCGAGTTGTTTACGCAGCATTCCATACACTTCGCCCTGCTGGTCGGTTGGGCGGAAGTCTGCACTCGATGCGGCCACATCACTGCCCACCGACGCCAGCTTTTCGTACAATTGATTGGGTGTACGAAATGCGTCTTCTCGCGCGCCGGTGAGCGCCACGTCGTACAGCTTTCCTTCAATCGCCAACACCTTCTTCTCGACATCATCGATGTCCTTTAGAAATGCCTCCGCATCGGCAAGCTTCGGATCGCGTCCTGGAGAGGGGCCAAACTCTTTCGCGTCTTTTATTTTCTCGCGCAACGTACTGCGCAACTGCTCGACGCCGCGGCGCGTCCATTCCGACTCATCAATTAGCGCAACCGTTTCGTTCAAGGCGTCACGGATGCGCAGCGCCAACGCAACCTGCGCCGCGATGTCGGCAATCGTACCCTCGCTGTTCGGATCACGCCGCACTTCGAGCGACTGACGTAGCGTGTCGCGCCCCCACAGCATCGCCACGGTATACAGGCCCGGCGCAACCAGCGGACCGACCTGACCACCAACCAAGTCTAAGTCCCACGGCACAAGCGGTCGTGAATCCACCACACGCACACTCGTGTTGCCTGGCGGCGCCGTACGTAACTTGGCCTTGCGCGGACCTTCATATCGCAAATCCCACAGCGCGCGATTCAGACCGCGCAATGCGGGTGCCGCTGCAAATTTTCGAATCATCGCGCCAGACGCGTCGTACACGCGAAATTGCACGGAGTCTTTCGCAGTCGAATCTTTGGGCAGCGTGGCAATCGTGTAGTTCAGCGTCGCCGCCAACGGAGGATCCTCGCCACTGACCAACGAATTCGTAGCCGCCGTCGGCGTGGAAACTTTGCGAAACCGATAAGCCGCGCGCATCGGTAAGAACGCAGCTGGCCTCGCAATCAGCGAGTCCGCGAGCGTTCGCAAATACGAGATATCATCAGCAATCCAGAAACCGCGCCCGTACGTCGCAACCACCAGGTCATGAAAATGCCCCTGCACTTGCAACCAACTGACCGGTGCGTGCGGTAATCCTCCATTTATCTCCGTCCAAGACCCACCGTCGTTCAGCGAGACGTACAGCGCGTTTTCCGTTCCCGCAAACAGCATGCCTTTTCGCACGGGGTCCTCGCGCACGACATGGACGTAACCAAATACACTTTTCGGCAAGTTCGCACTGATGCGCGCCCACGTACGCCCATAGTCGGTCGTCTTATAAATGTACGGATCACGATCGTTAATGAGATGCGCGTCCACCGCAATATATGCCGAGCCCGCATCATATTTGCTGGGCTCAATGCCGGAAATGGTACTCCATTTCGGTAATCCCGGCACGTTGGCGGTGATGTTGGTCCATGTTGTTCCACCGTCGCGCGTGACGTGCAACAGCCCATCCATCGTACCGGCCCAAATCAAACCCTTCGTCAACGGCGACTCGGCAATCGCAAATACAACAGTCACGTTCTCGACAAAGAGGTTGTCGGTCACGAAGCCGCCCGACGATCGCTGCTTCGTGCTGTCGTTCGTCGAAAGATCCGGTGAAATCAGTGTCCAACTCTGCCCACCATTCGTGGTTTTGTGCACGAACTGCGAGCCAACGTAGACGGTGTTGTGATCATGCGGCGAGATGTGAATTGGATACGTCCATTGAAACCGATACTTCAAATCTTTCGGCGCCACACCATACCCCGCCTCGGGCCACGGCTCCACAGCGCGCGACATTTTCGTTTGCAAATCAAATCGCTCGAGACCCGCATCGTAGCAGCCACTCCACACGGTTCGCCCGTCTATCGTGTCGGGTAACGCCCATCCGCTTTCGCATCCGCCTACCGCACTCCACACACCCACCGACCGTGATCCGCGCGAGTTACTCGGCCCGCCGTACGAATAGCCGTCCTGGCGATTGCCATAGAGATTGTAGGGAATCTTCGTATCGGTGGCGACGTGATACATCTGCGCATTTGGCAAGGCGATGCGTGTAAACGATTTGCCACCGTCAACGGTGATGCCAACACCCCCGTCGTCACCGACCATAAACCGTTCAGCATCCGACGGATCCCACCAAATGTCGTGCAAGTCACCGCCCGCGCGCGGCGCATTTGGCATCTTGGTCACGCCACCGTCGAGCGTACCAACAAACTTTACGCCGACGATAAACAGCTTCTCCGCATCGACCGGACTCACGCCAAATCGTGTGTAGTACTGCGGACGCTCCAACAAATCATGATCGCGATTTACGGACCGCCACGTGCGACCACCGTCATCTGATCGGTACAGCGCTGGCTCCTTCATTTCAATCAGTGCGTACAGCCGTTGTGGATCACTACGCGCCACGCCTACGCCAATCTTTCCCATTGTGCCAACTTTCGGCAATCCTTTACCCCACCCTTGGCCGTCGGCACCGCCATCAAGTCGCACCCACGTGTCACCCGCATCGCGTGACATCCAGATGCCACTCCCCGCCCCACCCGAATGCTTGTCCCACGGCACGATATACTGTTGCCAACTCGCCGCAAACAGCACCCGCGGATTAGTGGGATCCATCGCGACATCAATGATGCCCGTGCTGTCATTCACAAACAACACCTTTTTCCACTGCACGCCACCGTCCGTTGTGCGCCACAGGCCGCGATCGGCCTGCGGTCCGTAGCCATGTCCCTGCGCTGCCGCATACACAATGTTGGGGTTCGTGGGATGCACAAGCACCCGACCAATACGACCCGTGTTCTCGAGTCCCATATGCATCCAGTGCCGACCCGCGTCCGTCGAACGATACATGCCGTCGCCGATTGACACATTGCTTCGCAAAAACGTCTCTCCCGTACCAAACCACACAACATTCGGATCACTCGGCGCCACTGCAATTGCGCTCACCGATGAAACACGCAATGAATCAGTGATCGCCGTCCATCGCGTGCCGCCATTCGTACTCTTGAACAACCCGCCGCTCGCGGC
>JANYFO010000294.1 GCA_025362635.1 Gemmatimonadaceae bacterium
TTTCTCTCCGTGAAGCGGTCGATCTCGCGCAGCGGTACTCCCCCGCCATTGTTTCAGCGAAGGGTTTGGAGCGTGTGGCCGGTGGTGCGCGACGCTCAGCGTTAGCCGCCTATGCACCGACGCTCAACCTCACGGCGAGCAGCGGTCGGCAACAAGGTTCGCAGTATTTTCAAGGTGCGTTGGTGCCGCTCACGGGAAATCCGTGGAGCTACTCGAACGGCATCAGCACCAATCTCGAGCTGTTTGATGGCGGTCGACGACTGTCCGAATTGAATCGAGTGAAGGCGACGGTGAGTGTTGCGGATCAATCGCTCGTGCAAGCACGATTCGACGCTGCGCTGCAGGTAAAGCAACAATATTACGCGGCGCTTGCGGCGCGTGAGTCTGAGGCGGCAGCGCGCGCGCAACTTGAGCAAGCGCAGCAGCAGTTAAAGGCGTCATCGGCGCGCGTTGCCGCAGGCGTTGCTACAAAGTCTGATTCACTGCGATCGGCAATTCAGGTGGGCAACGCCCAGTTGGCGGTGCTGACATCGCAAAATGATCTGCGCGTCGCAAATGCCGCACTGACGCGCCTCGTTGGATCGAGCACCACCATCACAGCATCGCCCTCAGACACTACGGATGCTGCCGCCACGCTTCCAGATGAAGTCGAGTTATTAAAGCTGGCGAACGATGGACCGGCCATTCGATTGGCCGACGCCAGCCTTGGCGTGGCGCGCACCACCAAGCGGTCGCAACGCTCGCAGTATTTGCCGGCGCTCACGATGTCCTACAACTACTCTTACAATCAGAGTAGTAAGACGTTTTCTGGTAGTAATTTGCTGCTGATTGGTGGGAACGAGCCCAATCGTCAGCAGCTCAATTTCAATTTCGTGTACCCATTGTTTAACGGTTTTGTGCGCGAGCAACAAACGTTGTTGCTGGATGTCGCGCTAGCCAATGCTGATGCTCAGTTGCGTGATACGCGACTGGCCGCGCGTGCCAATCTTACTTCGCTCCTCCGTCTCGTGCAGAACGCGCAAGCGCGTATACAGGTGCAGGTCGCATCGATTGCCGCGGCCGAAGAAGATTTGCGCGTGCAGCAGCAGCGGTATGCGCTTGGAGCGTCCACGCTTTTGGATTTGCTCACGTCGCAAACGCAGCTCAATGTGGCGCGTCAGGCGCTCATTCAAGCACGCTTTGACGGACGCGTGGCGCGTGCGCAGCTCGCGTCGCTGATCGGACGCGAACTGTGAGCGTGTCGTCAACGGGACCAACATTATTCGTGCTGATGGCGCTGCTCTCGGCATGCCAACCGAAGAAAGAGACGGCGCCTACCGTGGGGACCGTGTCGGTGGATCGTCGAACTATTATCGTCGACGCGCAGGCGACAGGCTCCGTCGAGCCAATCAACGTCATCGAAGTGAAATCGAAAGCGTCGGGCCTCATCATTAAGATGCCCGTCGAAATTGGCTCGCAAGTGAAGGCGGGCGATTTGTTGGTGCAGGTCGACACACGCGATGTGAAAAACGGCTACGCGCAGGCGGCAGCGGATTCTCGCTCCGCGCAAGCGAGTCTGGATGTGGCGACGGCGCAGAAAAAACGTTCGGACGAACTGTACAAAACGCGCATTATCACCACGCAAGAATACGAAACGGCGCAGCTCGCACTCACGCAGGCGCAGGGTGCACTGGTCCGGGCCGGTGCCAATCTCGATCTCGCAAAACAGCGTTTGGAAGACGCCACCGTGGTGGCACCGCTGAGCGGCACGATTATCGCAAAACCCGTGGCTGTGGGTCAGGTGATTACGTCGGCGACCGGCGCGTTTGGTGGTGGGACGACGTTGCTGCAAATGGCTGATCTGACCAAAGTGCGTGTGCGCACACTCGTGAACGAAACCGACATCGGCAACGTGCGCGCACAACAGTCTGCACGAGTGACGGTCGATGCGTATCCCGAGCGTCCGTTCCAGGGGACGGTAGAAAAGATCGAACCGCAGGCAGTCGTGGTGCAGAGCGTGACGATGTTTCCGGTGATTGTGTCACTTGATAACAGCGAGGGCTTTCTCAAGCCCGGCATGAATGGCGAAGTGTCGTTGCTGGTCGATCGTCGCGAGAACGTGTTGGCCGTACCAAACGACGCGGTGCGTTCATTGCGCGAAGCGGCGAACGCGGCAAAGCTGGTGGGTCTAAATCCGGACTCGGTCACAGCGATGGTGAAAGACGCGCAGGCGAAAATGGCCGGCGGTCGTGCCAGTAGTGGCGCAGGCCAACCAGCGGGAGATGCGCCCGCCGCGCAAACGGTCGCGATCGGTACGGACGTGAAGAGTGCAAACGCGAAAGGTGGCGGAAGCGGTGAGCGCCGCGGTGGCAACGGACAGGCCAAAGTCGGCAACGCACAGGGCCGAGGGGGTGCGAGTGGTAGTGCTGCTCCACCGGCCGCAGCGATGGGCGGCGGACGGCCGGGTGGCGCGACGCGGTCGCGAGCTGGACTAGTGTTCGTGCTAAATTCTGCCGGGGCGTTTGAACCTCGGCTCGTGCGGTTGGGTGCGTCGAACTACGACTTTGCAGAAGTGCTTTCGGGTCTCAAGGAAGGCGAGAAAGTGGCGACGCTTGCCGTTGCGGCACTGCAGGCGAAACGTGATGCACAGAATGATCGGTTTCGCAACAATTCCACGGTGCCAGGTGTGCAGCGCACGCCGGCCGCCGGTGGCGGTGGCGGTGGCGGTGGCGGAGGTCGTCCGCCTGGTGGTGGTTGATGCTTTACGCTGAGGTCTTCCGCGTTGCGCTTGGCGCGCTCCGCGCGAACAAGCTCCGATCCATGCTCACGATGCTCGGCATCGTGATCGGTGTCGCGGCGGTCATTGCGATGGACGGTATCGGCCGCGGCGCACAGTCCGCGATCAAGTCACGCATCACGGCGCTCGGTACGACGCTGCTGACGTTGTCGCCGGGGCAGGTACAGGCTCGCGGAGTGGCGTCGGAAGCAGATCGCGCCAAGCTCACGATGGCCGACGCGTCCGCACTGGAAGCACAGGGCCAGCTCATTACGGCCGTGCAGCCGGAGATGTCTCGACAATTGCAACTGCAGTACAATAGCAAGAACACCAGCACACAAATTGTTGGAACGACGGCGAACTATCTCGAAGTGCGCAAATACGAACTCGAAGCGGGTCGCATGTTCACCACGCAAGAAGATGCGGGAAAACAGCGGCTGGCCGTGCTCGGACCAGAAGTGGTGAAAAATCTGGGTATTGAAAAGGCGGCGGGAATGATCGGGGAATCGGTTCGCATTCGCGGCATTCAGTTCACGGTCATCGGCGTGCTCAAATCGAAAGGCCAGACCTCGCCGTTTCAAAATCCAGACGATCAAGTTCTTATTCCGCTGAACACAGCGCGCTTTCGCGTCATTGGGACAGATCGCGTGCGATCAATTTCGATCCTGGCCATTTCCGAGGAGAAAATTCCGCAGGCGATGGCGGAGATCCAAAAGATTATTCGGCACGAGCATCGTACCCCGCGTGAGCGGGACGATGATTTCCAAATTCGCAATCAGGCCGATTTTCTCACGACTGCGGCAGAAACGAGTGCCGTCTTCGGCTCACTCTTGGCCGGGATTGCGATGGTGTCGTTGTTGGTGGGCGGCATCGGGATCATGAATATCATGCTGGTCTCGGTGACGGAACGCACGCGCGAAATTGGCGTGCGTAAAGCGCTTGGCGCAACGAGCATGAACATTCTGTTTCAGTTTCTCATCGAAGCGATTGTGCTCTGCCTCCTTGGCGGCGCGATCGGGGTCGCGTTGGGCGGCGGCGGCGCGATGGCGTTGAGTAACTTTGGCAATTTCAACACGGAAATCTCCACCCAATCGGTAATTTTGGCGTTCGTTTTTTCTGCAGTCGTTGGCGTAGTCTTTGGCGTGTGGCCCGCGCGACGTGCGGCGAAGTTGGATCCGATTACGGCGTTACGCTATGAGTAGGGATTAGGGATTAGGGAATAGGGATTAGGGAATAGGGATTGACCGTTAATCCCTAACCCCCAATCCCTATTCCCTATGAAGTCCCACTACATTGCTGCCAGTAAAATGCCTGTCTCTCCCGACTCCTCCGACGCCCCCGTTCCCCTGCGCCATCCAACGGGCCCGTCCGCCCCGCCCCGCATCGATGCCTCCTCCGCACCGCTCGGCAGCGAGCTGCACGCGACCAGCGGCATGTTTCCGGCCGCCGCACCGCTGCACGCTCAGGGACATGATCAACACCCGACGGGCAAACGACTAGGCATTCTCACCCTCACGGCGCTCGGCGTCGTGTACGGCGACATCGGCACAAGTCCGCTCTACGCATTGAAGGAGTGCTTTAGCCCTCTGTATGGTTTGCAGCCCACGCGTGACAATGTCTTTGGTATTCTGTCGCTGGTTGTGTGGGCGCTGACGCTCGTCGTGAGTGTGAAATATGTCAGTTTTATCCTCCGCGCTGACAACCGCGGTGAAGGCGGCACCTTTGCGCTACTCGCGTTGATTTTTCCGCGACGTACGGCCAACAGCAGCGGATCAAAGGGTCGATTAATAGTTGCGCTGGCGTTGTTTGGAACGGCCCTGCTTTACGGCGACGGCATCATTACTCCGGCC
>JANYFO010000297.1 GCA_025362635.1 Gemmatimonadaceae bacterium
ACAGCAACGATGGTTACTCCACGTTGGCGTGTTCCGCGCCCCGCTCGTCTTCCTCGCATGAAAGTCATCATAGGACTGGGCAATCCCGGTCGAGAATACGAGCACACGCGACACAACGTCGGGTGGTGGCTCATCGATCATCTCGCGCGCGCGTGGCATTGCGACGCATGGCGCAAAGATGGCGAAAGTCTCACGGCCACCGGTGTGGTCGGCATGAAAAAAGTGCGACTCGTCAAACCGCAAACGTTCATGAATTTGAGCGGTGCGGCATTGCGACCCTTCCTCAAGCGCGAAGGGTTTGTGCCCGCGCAGGATTTGTTGGTGATCGTTGATGAAGTTGCCGTGCCAGTCGGCGAATATCGATTGCGGGCATTCGGCAGTGCCGGTGGACACAACGGCCTCAAGAGCGTTGAAGCGCAGCTCAAATCGCCAACGTATCCGCGTTTGCGCATTGGGATCAAACCCACAGACGAACGTCGACAGATCGGCGATCTCGCCGAGTTTGTGTTGCATACGATGCCGCGCGACGAACGTGATGAGGTTGAACGCTTGTACACACGCCTTGAACAGGCCGCGTCCTTGTGGGTAACGGACGGAACGGAAAAAGCCGTAAGTACCATGGGTCGATAGCTCGTACGATCGGGTCCAATCATTTACTCAACATCACTACCTGTTATGCGCTTTGCTCTCTTCGCCGCGACCACGCTGCTCCCTGCGCTCCTCGTTGCACAGGAGGCACCCAAGGCTGCGGCCGTCCCCACTGTGGCGGCGCCCGCAACCACGCTCCCACTGAAGCACGCACCACAGCCCACCAAGTCGGCCATCACCGCCGAAGACTTGATGACGCGGCTCTATATTTTTGCCGACGACTCCATGATGGGGCGCGACGCCGGCACGAAGGGCAACACGATGGGCACCGACTACATCGCGGCCGAAGTCAAGCGCATGGGACTGCAACCCGCCGGCGAAAACGGTACGTTTTTTCAGACGTTACCGCTTAAGACCCGCGCAACAGATCCGCTGTCGTCGCTCATCGTTGGTGGCGTATCGCTCGCGTTCGGCACCGAGTGGTTTCCGAACGGCACGAGCACACTGAATAAGGAAAATCTTGACGTGGTGTACGGCGGCATGGTCGGTGATTCCCTCCGACTCACTGACGAGCAGGCCTTCGGTAAACTGGTCGTGCTTGGCGTACCGCGCACGAACGCCGCAATTAACCGCACCTTGGGCGCAGTGCCGCTCGCGCCGGCAACGGCCGCAGCTGTGGTGTTGCTGTTACCAGCGCAAATCATGCCAAATCTTGTCGGCTATTTGCGTGGCTCAACCATGTTTCGCGACGAAGGGGATGCCGGCGCCACCCGCCTCTTTGTTTCCGACGCGGCAGTGAGCAAGCTGTTTACGAAGCCTCTGTCCGACCTCACACTCGGTGACGCCGGCACTAAGACTTCCGTCAACGCGATTATTGTCACCGCGCCCATTCAGTATCCGGCGCGCAACGTGATTGCGCTGCTTCCGGGCAGCGACACCAAACTGAAAACGCAGTACGTCGCGGTCGGTGCGCATAACGATCACGTGGGAATGAGCCCGAAAGCATTCGACCACGATTCGATGCGCATCATGACGCATATCGTGCGCCCTGGAGGGGCGGAGGATGGTGGCAAGCGCGCAACCACCGAGCAGCAGACCCAGATCAACGCGGAACTCACGGAGTTTCGAAAGACGCATCCCGCACGCATGGATTCTACGTTTAACGGTGCCGATGACGACGGCTCCGGTTCGGTATCCGTGCTCGAAATTGCACAGTACCTGTCGTCACTTAAAATCAAACCCAAGCGATCAACGTTGTTTGTGTGGCACGTTGGTGAAGAGAAGGGACTGTGGGGCTCAGAGTACTTCACCGATCATCCCACGGTACCGCGTGATTCAATTGTGGCACAGCTCAACATGGACATGGTCGGGCGTGGCAACGTTTGGGACGTCACAGGTGCAACGAAGGATGGCGTTGTCTTGCACGGCTCGCCCGACTATTTGCAAATTATTGGCTCGCGCCGACTCTCCACCGAACTCGGTGACGTCATTGAAAAAGTGAACACCGTTGGCAAGCATAATTTCACGTTTGACTACGCGCTCGATGCGAATGGTCACCCGATGAACATCTATTGCCGGAGCGATCACTATGAGTACGCGCGCTACGGCATTCCGATTGCGTTCTTCACAACCGGTGGTCACTCGGATTATCACCAACTCACGGATGAGCCGCAGTACATCGACTATCCGCACATGGCGCGCATCGCAAAGTTCGTGGCCGATGCCGTGACAACGGTGAGCAATCTCGATCATCGCATCGTCGTCGATCAGCCAAAGCCCAACCCGAAAGGCGTTTGTCAGCAGTAGTCGCGCGAGGTGTGCAGCGCACCGTCGCTAAATTGCGGCATTCTTTCCATCTCTCAACAGCCATATGCTCCGTCTCGGTATCGTCGGTCTTCCTAATGTTGGCAAGTCTACGCTTTTTAACGCACTCACGTCCGCGAAGGCCGAGGCGGCGAATTATCCGTTCTGTACCGTAGAACCCAACGTTGGTATGGTCGAAGTTCCGGACGATCGCCTCAGTAAATTGGCGGAAGTCGTGTTGCCGAAACGCACAGTGCCCGCCGTCGTACAGTTTGTGGACATCGCCGGACTCGTTGCGGGCGCCTCACAAGGCGAAGGACTCGGCAACAAGTTCCTGCAAAACATCCGCGAAACCGATGCGATCGTGCATGTAGTGCGCTGCTTTGAAGATCCCGATGTGACGCACGTGATGGGTTCTCCCGACCCCGCCCGCGATAAAGAAATTATCGAACTCGAACTCGCGTTGAGCGATCTCGCCACCGTTGAAAAACGTCTCGATAAAGTGAAGCGTGCGGCACGTGCGGCGGACAAAGAGGCCGTCGCCGAATTACCCGCACTCGAAGCGGCCAACACGGCGTTGTCGGCGGGCACGCCGTTGTGGCGCGCTGGCCTGAGCAAAGACCATCTCGCGCAACTTGCTGGCATGTTGTTGCTCACGGCCAAGCCGGTGCTTTATGCAGCCAACGTCACCGAAAGCGAACTATCGGGCGTGGAAGGCAAGTATCTCGTTGCGTTACGCGCGGCCGTGGCGGCCAGTGGTGAGCACGCCGAGGTGGTGCCCTTCTCTGCAAAAATCGAGGCTGAACTATCAGAATTGCCACCCGACGAACGCGCGGAATTTCTTGCTTCGCTCGGCATTGAAACGGCTGGACTGGACCGGCTTATTCTGGCGGGCTACCACCTGCTGGGGTTGCAGACGTATTTCACTGCAGGCGAGCAAGAGGTCCGTGCGTGGACGATTCATCACGGCGACACCGCGCCGATGGCCGCTGGTGTGATTCATACCGATTTCGAGAAGGGATTTATTCGCGCGGAGACCGCGTCGTTTGTGGATTTTATCGCTCATCGTGGTTGGAAATTGGCGCGCGAAAAAGGTGCGGTGCGGTCTGAGGGCAAGGAGTATGTCGTGCAAGACGGCGACGTGCTCCTGTTTCGTTTTAACGTTTGACACTTTTCGATTGTGGTGGGGTACGCGCTCTGGTGTCGACTCCTTTCCGCTTTGCGCGTGCGCCACTGGGCGCCTTGATCGCAGTGACGCTGCTCAGCGCTGCGCCGCGCACATTATTGGTTGCGCAAACCGCGGCTGCGCACACAGGGTTCGCATCGTCCGCATTACTGCCGCCCGACGCAATGAAGGTGCCGTTTTTTGTCGGAGAAAAACTCGAGTACGACGTGAAATTAAGCGCGCTGAAGGTTGGCAGCGGCAGTATGGAAGTTTTGGAGATCACGGATGTGCGTGGCAAGGCCTCATGGCACACCGTGTTTCGTGTGTCGGGCAGCATTCCATTTTTTCGCGTGAATGATCGGTACGAATCCTGGTTTGACGTAACGACACTGACGTCTCGTCGCTTTTTTCAGGACATCGAAGAAGGTGGGTACAAGCCAAAGCGTCATTACGAAATGTTTCCTGAGCGCGGCATGTATCAGCAGGATAACGAACCAGAAAAGCCAACGGTTGCCGACCCGCTCGATGACGGTTCGTTCTTGTATTTTGTGCGTACGCTCACGCTAGACGTCGGCAAAACGTATTCCTTCTCTCGCTACTTCAATCCAGAAGCGAATCCCGTCAAAATTCTCGTAGCGCGACGTGAGACGGTCACCACACCTGCTGGCACATTTAAGTGTGTGGTGCTCAAGCCGACCTTTCGGAGCAAAGGTCTATTTAGTGAAAATGGTAACGCAGAAATTTGGATCACTGACGATGATGCGCGCGTGATGGTGCAGTTGAAATCCAAGCTGCCTTTCGGTTCGCTCAACTTGTATCTGCGCTCGCACAACGCGAAAATCGCGCGCTGATCATCGTCAGCCGTCAGTAATGTCCAGTGGCTCGATGCACTGCGGACCGTCATTGCGCGCCACGTTTAACCATGAACTCACGCGCCACGCACGCATCACACCAGCGTACGGTTTGATCAGTGTCTGTGCGCGCTGCAGGCTAGTCTGCGGATCCAGCCATTCATCGTACGCCGTCGTTGGCACGATGACGGGCATGCGTTGATGAATGGGGGCCATCAGCGCGTTTGGCTCCGTCGTAATAATGGCGCAGGTGATTAACGCTTCGGCGGTGGGATCATCCGGCGCGTCGAACTGCTCCCAAATGGCGCCAAAGGAAAACGGTTCGTCGTCCGGCAACCGAATGCACCACGGATGCTTGCCTTTATGACCTGGCACGACTTGCCACTCATAAAACAGATCGGCCGGCATCAGGGCACGGCGTGCCTTGAAGGCGGCACGAAACATTGGCTTGGTGGCCACTGTGTCACCGCGTGCGTTGGCTTGCCCATTGCCGACGAGTGAGTCGTTTTCCCACGAGGGCACCAACCCCCATTTGGCCAGGAGCACGTTGCGCCCCTGCTCCGGGTCTTCCGCGACCAGCGGCACCGTCTGCGACGGAGAGACGTTAAAACGCGGTGCCAGCGCAGGGAGCGCCACACCAAACGGCAACGCATCGAAGCGCGCCGGATTTCCAAACCCGTATCGTCCACACATATGTGGGAGTTGGTCAGGTGACGACCAGTCCGCAAGGGCTTTCTGTGACCTGATCACTTGCCACCCTTCTTCAGCCTGTCTATTTTTTAAGGCTCTGCCCTTGGGGATTTACCCCAATTGCAGCCCTCTTCCCGCGGCTCGGCACTGCGGGGGGCACACCAGACCATAGGGAGGATTGCCGAGTGACCAAGCTCAAAATCCGCCGCCAAGCATCGCGGCGGTACGAAGCGGTTTACATCTACGACACTACGCTCGAAGATACCGCGATTGCAGAAAAGCTCGAGAAAGTGCAGGCGCTCTTGGGTCTTGCAGAGCCCGCCGAAATCGAGCATTGGGGCCGTCGTGCGCTTGCGTACAAGATCGGTCGCCATGAGAACGGGTACTACATCATTACGCACTTCACTTGCGAGCCGAAAGTGCTGCCGGAGTTCGAACGCGCGTTGAAGCTTGACGGTAGCGTTATTCGCTACATGGTTACGCTGCACGAGCACGAACTTGGCGCGCCCAAGCTGAGCGATGAAGAAATGGCGCTGCGCCGTGGTCGCAGCGATGACGACGACGACGACGAGGAATAGACATGCGCCGACAGAAGAAGCCCTGCCCGATTACCGAAGCCGGTATCCGGTATGTGGATTACAAGGATGATCGTCTCCTCGCGCGTTTCATCACGGATTACGGCAAGATTTTGCCGAGCCGTTTGAGCGGCGTCGATGCGCGTCATCAGCGTCAGTTATCTCGTGCCGTAAAGAAAGCGCGCTTCCTCGCGTTGCTGCCGTACGTCAAGGGTCAGACTGGTTGATATGACAGGAGCAGTCGCGTCGGATTCCGTCGCGACTGCTCCGCGGGAGCGTGGGTGGCGATGGTTTGTGTTCGCGCTGGTGTTGATGTTCGCGATCACGGCGGCGCCGTTCTGGCCATCAACGTTTGTTCCAGTTGCTGCGCTGTTGCGATTGCTGTTTCCCATCGAACAATTTGCGATGCTCGTGTTCGTGGCCATCGCAGCGTGCGCCATTGTTGGCTGGTGGGTTGGTGGCCAGGTCTGGCTGGCGCTTTTGTGGGTTGTGGCGTCTGGCTGGACTGTGTGGGGCACGCACTTTGAAACACCAGGGTACGGCGCGTTTGTTCGTGGCTGGACGTTGGTGTGCAGCGCCTCGTTTGGTCTCGTTTGTTTAGCCACGCACGCGCGACCCTTTTTCGGGCGCGCCCTTGCGGCGGTTGCGTTGGCCGTGGCGGTCATGGTTGCGGGCATCGCGCTGCGATCACCAGCGGATGGTGGTACGTTCGACGACGCGACGCGCATGATCAGTGCGGAGTATCAACATCGAGTCGATGGATCGATGGGTTCTTGGCATCGTCGCACCGAGTCTGCGGTGTGGCAGCGGTTTGCCACGGCAGCGCCGGAGGCGGCAGGTCGGGCGGATCGGACATTATCGTTCATTGCGTCGTTGGCCGAGCCCTCTCGTGCGTCCACGGTCTTTCGTTCATCAGGTGACGGCGCGCTCCTTGTGCTGGCGCCTGCGTTACTTGGGCTGGAGTCATTGCTGGCGCTCGCGTTGGGTTGGGCCGCGTACCATCGGCTTTCGCGGGTACGCATCGGACCTCCTTTGGCGGCGCTGCGCGAGCTTCGGTTTAGCGATCAGTTAGTGTGGGGCCTGATTGTTGGTGCCACCCTGCTGGTTCTGCCGACATTCGCCGAGTGGCGGACGGCGGGCATCAATTTCGTGTTTTTTTTCGGTACGCTGTTCGCCCTTCGGGGCACCGGTGTGCTGACGTGGTGGATCGCTGATCGGTTCGCGATGGTCGCGCTCCTCGCATTAGTGATTCTGATTCCGCTCCTCGGCCCGATCTGGGTGCTGGCGATTGTCTTGACGACAACGTTTGGGCTCGGCTTGGGCGATACATGGCGCGATTTCCGTGTCGGCACTGGCCGACCGACGTCGCTTCCCTAACAGGTTCGACCCGGAGTTTCTTATGGAAGTCATTTTGCGCAACGCCATCGACAAGCTGGGACATCCGGGTGACATCGTCGCCGTGTCGCCGGGCTACGCTCGTAATTTTCTTCTCCCGCGTGGCTTTGCCTACGAAGCAACGCCGGGCAATCGCAAGCGCATCGCGGCCGAGAAAAATCGTCTCGAAGCGATGGAGTCTGAGCGTCGTGAGGCGGCGACGGCTATTGCTGAAAAGCTTGGCGAAGTCTCTGTTACGTTTGCCGCACGAGTGGGCGAGGAAGGCAAGTTGTTTGGGTCTGTCACCACGGCTGATATAGCGCACCAACTTGAAGCGCAGGGCTTCAAGGTCGAGAAGCGTCAGATCGAGCTCAACGAACCCATTAAGGCGCTTGGCGTCTATCGCATTGGCGTTCGGTTGCATGCCGATGTGAAACCCGAGATCAAGGTGTGGGTGATCAAGCAGTAACTGTTTGGGCGAAAGTCCGGACTGTAGTTCCACGAGGCCGTCGCCATTTGCGACGGCCTCGTGTCGTTTCTGTGACGAGTGGGCGTGAATTGGTGTTGTGCGTGGCGACGCAGGCCGCATACTTGCACGACATAACAACGTGTGAACATCCTGCAGTTCTGGCGTGTACACCGCTATTCACGTCCGCTTCGCTTCCGTCCGTTCAACTTCAGGCAATGGCCGAACGCCGCACCAGCCCCGGAGAACCGATCGCCCGTCTCGCCGCCGAATTGGCGAGCGACCTCAAGGCCACCGACATTGTGGTATTGGACCTGCGCGATGTGACGGACATGACCGACTTCTTTGTTATTGCCACAGCGACATCCGACACGCACGTTCGCGCCGTAGCTCACTACGTACAAGCAGGGCTTCACGAGTCTGGCGTGTCTACAAATATGACAGAAGGTCTTTCACAAGGTCGGTGGGCATTGCTTGACTACACCGACTGCGTGGTGCACGTGTTTCACCCGACGATGCGTCAGTTCTATCAGCTTGAACGGCTGTGGGGCGACGCGACGCCGGTCAAACTCGGGGCTGCCAAAGGGGGAGCACGGTGAAGCCAACAGTTGGACGGTTCACACGATGGGCTGCGATATTGGGTATCGGCGCGTGCATGTTTGCCGTGCCTGTTCACGCGCAGGGATATTTCGGTCAAAATCAAGTGCAGTACGACCATCTGCGATGGCGCGTGATCGAGACTGAGCATTTTCTGGTGCATTACTATCCGGAAATTGGTGAGGTCGCGCCTGACGCCGCACGCATGGCCGAGCGGTCGTACGCGCGCCTGTCGCGACTGATGGCACATCAATTCCGCGAAAAAAAACCCATTCTGCTGTACGGGTCGCCCGGCGACTTTGCGCAGAGCAATGTTTTTGGTGACTTAGGCGAGGGCACCGGCGGTGTAACCGATCCGTTGCGTCAGCGCATGGCGCAATTTTTTACGGGAGATTGGGGCAGCTTCGAACACGTGTTGCAACACGAAATGGTACACGTGTTTCAATTTGATATTTTCTCGCGCGGTCGCGCGGGAAGTGGACTGCAAAATCTTGCGATGGTGAATCCGCCGTCGTGGTTCATGGAGGGTCTGGCTGAATATTTTTCGATCGGTGACAAACATCCTTGGACGGATGCGTGGGTGCGCGATGCTGTGGTCAATGGCACACTGCCCAGTATTCAGATGATGACTGAACGCCCCGATAAATATTTTCCGTATCGGTACGGGTTGTCCGTCTGGCAGTTTGTCGGCGCGAAGTGGGGCGACGAAGTGATCGGCGAAATAATGAACGCGGTACCGAGCCTTGGGCTTGATCGCGCGTTTCGTCGCGAGATTGGCGTGTCGCTCGATGAGTTAAGCGACGAGTGGAAACAGGCCATGCAGGCCAAGTATTTGCCGATGGTTGCTGAACTCGATCGACCGCGCTCCTTCTCCGATCCGCTGTTATCACAGCGTCGCTCGGGGAGCATTTCGAATCTGTTTGTTGCGCCCGCGTTATCGCCCGATGGCAAGTACATCACCTACATCGCGTACGGCAGCTTGCTCCGCGGCGAAGTGTTCCCCGATTTGTACATGGCGAACGCAGAAACCGGTAAGCGCATTGCGCGATTGGTGAAGTCATCGACCAATCCAGATTTTGAGCAGCTGCGGTTTATCTACTCGCAACCGTCGTTTTCCAATGACGGCAAGTTGCTAGCGTTTACCGGGCAACGTGGTGGTCGCGATGTGCTGTATTTGCTGGACGTGAATTCGCGTAAGGTGATCAAACGATTTGATGTCGCACTGGATCAAGTGTTGAGCCCGACATGGTCACCAGACAACAAGCGCATTGCGTTTAGCGGGATGCGACACGGTACGAGCGACCTGTACATGGTTTCGCTCGATGTTCCGGGGCTTACACAGCTGACAAAAGATCAGTACGGTGATTTGCAACCGCAGTGGTCGCCCGATGGAAAGACCATCGCGTTTTCGAGTGATCGCGGTGAAGAAACGGATTTCAGCATTTTACGCGTAAGCAAGTTGCGTATTTCGCTGTTTGACGTGGAAACACAAAAGGTCACGGTGCTGCCAGGTCAGGGTGGATTAAACATCAATCCGCAGTGGGCTCCCGACGGCAAGTCCATCGCCTACCTGTCCGATCGGACCGGAATCGCGAACATCTTTTTGTACGATTTGGACGCGAAGTTGCACTACCAGCTGACCAACGTTGCGGGTGCGGTCACTGCCGTTGCTGAAAATTCGCCCGCCATTTCGTGGGCGCGTGGTGCAGATGTTTTGGCGTACGTGTACTACGAGAAGAACGATCACGCGATCTGGAAGATTAAAGATCCGCGTCATCTGAAAAAGGCACCGTTTGTGGCGCCGACGGTTGTTGCGCAAGGCACGTTGACGACGGCGCCAGGTATGGTCAGCGGCGTTGTGCGGGGCGCTACATCTCCGACACAGCCGCCAGTGGCGGTGATTCCAGTCGACCCAACAGCGCATTTGCCGCAAGGCTCGGTGCGCGATACGAGTGCCGCGCGACAGTCTATTTATCGTCCAACCAACACGACGCCGCGCACGTCGTCCGAAATGCCAGCGCTTACCATTGCGAAGCTTTCGGAAACAGTGAGCATTCGCGCCATGATGGATAGCTTTGATTTCAACTTGCCCGACACGACGCGGTTTCGTGATGGGCGTTATAAGGTGCGCTTCTCGCCCGAATACATCTCGCAACCGAGTATTGGGTACCAAGGCGGCGGTTACGGAGGTCAGGGTATTTATGGCGGTACAACCATTGTCCTGAGCGATTTGTTGGGTGATCACCGGCTCGCACTCTCTGGTGCACTCAACGGGCAATTGAGTGATGCGCAGCTATTTATCGGCTATACCAGTCTCGCCAATCGACTGCAGTACACGACGGGTGTCGCCGAGCAACCGTATCTGCTGTTGTCTGGTGCGCAACAAATTCCTGCCGGTAACAACACCTTCGTCCAGCAACAGTCCATAACGCGACTCGTCTTGCGCGAAGCGTTTTGGACGGCGCTTTATCCACTCAATCGATTTACGCGTTTCGAACTCGGCGCGCGCTTCACCAATATCGACCAGCAAGTGTTCACGTTGTCGCGGACGGTCGATTACACGTTTGGATACGCCAGCGGATACGAGCGCAGTAAATCTCAAAACGTCGCGTCGGCAAACAACGTGTCTCCCACCGTCGCGTTTGTCACCGACAACACGTTATTCGGATATACGGGTCCGATTGCCGGCAAGCGGATTCGGTTACAAGTCGAACCATCGTTTGGTACGTGGAATCTCACGAACTATCTCGTGGATGCGCGGTCCTACATCCCGATTTTGTTCAACTACATCACGTTTGCGACGCGCTTCTCCGGCAGCGTGGCCGTCGGTCGCGATGAAGGTCGTTTCCCGAAATGGCTTGGCCGCCCTGACTATGTACGCGGTTACAACAACGAAAATCTGAGCGGTGTACAGTGTACGGGGTTGCCAACCGACGCGGGTGCTTCGTGTAACAGCGTCGAGCTCATCGGCAGCCGAATTGCGTTTGCTAACGCCGAGTTGAGGTTCCCAATTTTGCGACGCATTAATGCCGGCTTTATTGGGTTGCCGCCGCTGGATGGGTTGTTCTTTTACGACGCGGGTGTGGCGTGGTCGGCGGGGCAAACGGTGTCGGCTACAGCGCCAAAAAACTACGATTTCACGAAGCAGCGGGAGCTGCTGCGCAGCTACGGTTTCGGCTTCCGTCTGAACTTGTTCAACATTGCGATCGTGCGATGGGATTGGGCGGTGCCGGTCAGTCGGCCGGGCGCCAAGGGCTTCGGGACGTGGTTCTTTGGACAGAGTTATTGAGCAACGGCTGGTGCGGTTCACTGAAGGGACGCGGCCTCGTACCGAATTGGTGCGGGGCCGCTATTAATTTTCAGCTGCAGATGCGAGCGCCGAGCTGGCGACCGGAACAAGGGGACGCAGAGAGACTGCCACGCGCCACCAGTGAGTCCCAACGTTGTGACCAGAGAATTCACATTGCTTGCAAACAACCGCGAACACAGCGGCACCATAAATTCGCCCCAAAAGCGCTCGCAACTTCGTCAGAAGTCCTCCGTCCCCCTCCCCGCCCCACCCCGCGTCGGATACCTTATCATCGTGCGCACGCTCCTCGCGTCGGCGCTCGTGCTCCTTGCGTGCGGCTGTGCGGATCGCTCGTCCCGCCCCTCTGGAGTCGGTGCCACTCCCAGCATTCCTGATGGTCCAGACCCAGTCGTTCTGCGCATTCCGCAGGCCGGTGGGCTTGTCGTAGCCTACGCTTATCCGCGCCTGGATAGCGCGCTCTGGCGATCGTCCGTTCGTGCGCCGTCCCTTAACCGCGTGATCGCGTTTGGAGCGGAAGACGGCTACGTGGCCGCAATCGACGCCGACGGCGCCCCGATCCGTATTGACCTGCGCCTTGGCGCCGTCTCAGCGAATAGAGGCGATCGATTGCAAACGGTCTCCTCGGTTGATGGATCAGCTATCTACGCATTAACCAGTAGTGGCGAGCTTACGCGTTACACGACCAGCGGTGGCGATTGGAAGTTCAAAGCACCGCTGCCCGCAGCCGCACTCTTTGCGCAAGCCGACGGTGCCCTCATTGTCGCGGGCGCGCAGGCAAAACGCGTTGTGGTCTGGCGCGTCCGTCCACCCGGGCAAACGGTGGCCGACAGCCTCTCGTTCGACGCTGGTGGCGACGCTGGTGCCGACGCTGTAAACGCAGCAAACGCTGCACGCACCATCAGCGCAACAGCCGGCACCGTGGGCGATCGGGTGTATTTCGGCGCCAACCAATCGGTCATCGCTGTCCGCTCGCGTGACATGAAAGTCGCCCTGAATGTCGATCTTGGCGATCCCATTCGTGCCATTGCCGCGACACCAAGTGGCGATCGACTATTTGTCGCCCTGAATGGGCAGAAGGCACTCCGCATTGTTGATCGCTTTAACGGTGGCGTGACCGGCAAGATCAAGTTGCCGGCCGAGAGCCATGAACTGCGGATGGACCCGTTAGGACGCCTATTGCTTGCGCATGGCGCGGGCGACACCGTGTACGTGATCAGTCTTGGCAGCGATGCCCTTCAGGGCGTGGTGCACAGCGCATGGCGTGGCGATTTACCGTTGGTGATGGCCGACGGTGCGATCGCGCTCGCACGCGGCGATGACGTGGTGTTCACCAACACCATCACACTCGGCGATGCTCGAACAATTGCCAAGGGTGCGCGCGATTTTTGGTACGCGTTTCGGTGGAATGGCTTCCGTCCGCGATCCGCCGGTCTCGATCAGCCCGTGCAGTTTCGCACGAGTGCGCCACGCGACAGTTTCGACGCATCTGAGGGACGCGTTGCGCGAGACACTTTCGTGAAGCGCGATTCCGCCGCGTCATCCGTTGTGCCGCCGCCGGCTGACAGTAGTAGCAGCGCAAACGACACGCAATTCACGGTATCTTTTGCGGCCGTGCTCGACGAAAAAATGGCGCGATCGTTAGCGTCCCGCATTCGCGTAGATGGACAAGCGCCTCGCATCACCACGTCCGAACGCGCGGGCAAGACCTTGTATCGGGTTGTACTCGGGCCGTATTCATCGCGTGATCAAGCAGAACGCGTCGGCAAATCGTCGGGGCAGAGTTACTGGGTTTTTAAAGGAGCACCGTGACAAGCTTTGCGGTGACAGCATCAGAAGCGTGGGAGAACGACGGCATGCGGCTCTCGCCACTACTCGACGGCATTTTTGCCGTGGTCGTTGCGGGTACCGACGCAGCCGCCGCGGCATCGGTGGCCATCGGACTTGCGCGTGTGCAGGGAGAAACACGACGAGTCGCCGTGGCCGATTTGGTGGGCGAATCTGCCCCGCTTGAAGCGCTCCTCACTGGCGACGATCCACACGGCATTGCGGACAGTTTTTTATACGGCGTCTCGCTGAATAAAATTGCGCGACCCATGCGCGATGTACGCAACGTATTTGTGATGCCCAGTGGTACGGAGCCTGTCGCGCACGAGGCAGTGTATGCAAATGATCGCTGGAGACGTTTGGCCGCGGGCTTTCAACAGGTCGGCGCGCTGCTCGTCGTGGTCGCTGTTCCCGGTACGCCGGGATTCGCGGAACTGTGCGCGTGTATTGGCGCTCTTTTACCCGTAGGGGATACGGCGTTTCCCGCACCGCCCGGTGTGCCAATTCTCGCACCGCCACCACCGCCAGCCGCATCACCGCCGCCGGCACCGCAACGCGAAAGCGCTGCACGCGCCCGCGCAGCAGCGGCCGATAACGCAGAAAGTCGTAACCGTAAGCTCATCGTGCTGCTCCTCGCTTTGGGCGGAGTTGCCGTCGCGCTTGGCGCGCTTCTGCCGCAAATCCGCGATCGACTCCCGGCACCAATTCTCGCGCTTATCACCGGCCGTTCGCGTGACACCACCAGCATTGTGGTGCCCGCACGCATCGATAGCGCGCAACTCAAAGCGCGTCGCGACAGCATCACCGCCGACTCGCTGTTGCAGGCCAAGCCCGACAGCATGCGAGGCATCGGCGCCGACAGCGCGAAGGGCGCAATGCTGCCACTTACGCCGCCACTCGCCGTTGCCAATCCGGCCGATTCCGCGATCGCATCGCGCTACGCCGTGTATTTTGCGACGGCAAACACCCTCGCTGCGGCACTGCCTGATGCGCGCGTGCGAACCTTGCAAGCCGTCGCGGTGTCGCCGGTTTCGGATAGCGGTGAACAGTGGTTTCGCGTAACGGTCGGTGCCCTGAGCACGCGGGCTGGCGCGGATGCGTTGCTTGCCCGGATGCGCACCGATCGCCTGGTCGGAGCCGGGAGCATTTTAAGCGTGCCATTTGCCATTCGGCTTGATTCTGGTGTGGTGATCAGTGCGGTGCGCGCGCGCAGCGTCGCATACGCGAAACGTGGGATTACGGCCTACGCGCTGCAACAGGCCAATGGCAGCGCCACGATGTACACGGGTGCATTCGAGACGCCGCAACAGGCGACGACGCTTGCAGATTCATTGAAAGTCATCGGCATCACGCCGGTACTGGTCTATCGAACGGGGAGAGCGTTCTAGTGCGGTTGACGAAGCTCGAGATTCATGGCTTTAAGGCGTTCGCCGATCACACAGAGTTTGTGTTTGAGCGCGGCGTTACGGCCATTGTCGGACCAAACGGCAGCGGTAAATCCAACGTCTCCGACGCTGTGCGTTGGGTACTCGGCGAACAGCGCGCGCGCGCGTTGCGTGGCGCAAAAATGGAAGACGTCATCTTTCATGGATCGTCCGCGCGTCGACAAGTGAACATGGCAGAAGTCTCACTGCACTTCGAAAACAACGACGGCGAATTGCCGATTCCGTTTAAAGAAGTGGTGTTGACGCGTCGCCTGCTGCGCTCAGGCGAAAGCGAATATTTATTAAATCGCACGCCCTGCCGTCTTCGCGACATTCAGGATTTGGTGCGCGGCACTGGGCTCGGTGCCGACTCTGGTGTCGTCATCGAAAGTCGCATGATCGATGCACTGCTCTCCGATCGCCCCGACGAGCGTCGTGAATTATTTGAAGAAGCGGCCGGTGTTGGCCTTTATCGTGACCGTCGTCGAAGCGCCGAGCGGCGCCTTGATGAAACCACGGTAGACCTCGCGCGGCTCGATGATTTGATCAGCGAAGTACAGAGTCAAGTGCGTTCGCTTTCGCGTCAACGGCGCCGCGCCGAACGTCATGCGGAGCTCACGTCGCGGCGGTTTCACGTGGAGATTTCGCTGGCCACGCGGGAGATGGCCGCGTGGCACGACGAACTGACTGCGCTCGACGCGCGTCTCGAAGAATTGAAGGCGAATGCGCCGGCAGCGGACGAATATATTCAGGTGGCGGAAGCTACGCGTGAGGCGGCGCACGGGGCGCGCGCTGCATCCGAGGCGAGCCGTATTGAACTCGCACGGTTGGCTGGCGAACAGCGTGACAAAACGCAGCGCTTGGAGCGCGAGCTGGCCGTTTCGGAAGAGCGCCAGCGTAGTACGATGCAGCGAAAGCAACGCGCGGAAGAAGAACGTCGCGAGAACGAAGCGTTCGGTCGTCGGTTAGCGGAAGATCGCGAACGTGCGGTCACCGATCGCTCGACGCTCGAGACCGAGCTTGCGGAGGCGGGCGAGGCGCTCACGCAACGACTATCGGTTGAGCAAACCACGCGTGAGGCCGTGCTGCGCGCGCGCGCGGCGCTTGACCAACTTGAACGACAAGTGCGCGAGCATCGCGATCAAGCGCGCCGGTTGGAGCTCGACCGCGAGGGTGCGGGTCGCGAGCATGCCGAAACGCTGCAACGTCGCGACGCGCTCGATATGGAACGCGAACGATTGTCGGATGTTTTCGAAACGACGGAGCGTGAGCTTGCCACCGCGCGTGAACAGGTCATGATCACGCAAGGCAATGCGCGGGAAGCGCACGATTCGTTAGAAGGCGCCAGACTGATGGCCGCCACCGCGCGCATTGCCGATGCTGAAGCGCGTAGTGGTCTCGCGATGGCGGTGCAGCAGCGCACCGCCCTCGAAGGCCGCATGAATGCGCTCGATGCGCTCGAGCGCGAACGTGTCGGACTCGCGCCGTCGGCGGCAAAATTATTGAAGGAGCGCGAACGTTTTGGCGAAGGCGCCATTCTTGGTCCGCTCACGGACTTTGTCACCGCTGATGGTGACGCTGCAAAGCTGGTGGAGCGGTATCTTGGTGCCACTATGCACGCGATTGTCGTGCGTGACGCCGCAGCGGCTGTCGCCGTACGACGTTGGCATACCGACACGCAGCCAGGACCGCTCCTGTTGCTGCCATTAGATGTTGTGCTTGAACTTGGTGCCGACACCGACACACTCGCCAACAGTGTGCAAGCCAGTGGTCCGGCCGTCTCGTGGGTCCGTGCATTACTCGGCAAAGTGCGCGCGATTGATGCTGGCGAAGCGTTTATCGACGAACGCGGTGCGGTGTTTTTGCCTGGAACGGCAAGCGGCCCGGGCCCCTTGCAGCGTCGCGCCGAGCTGACGCGTTTGCATGCGGACCTGCAAGCGGCGGATCGACGTCGCGCCGATGCCACCATGGAAGCGGAGGCGGCGCGTCTGGCACTCGGCGAAGCGGAACGGGCGCAACAGCATGCGACGGAAGTGTCCAATCGTACGCAGCAAGACGCGCGTCGCGCTGATGAAGTGCAGAAAGAAGTGGAGCGTCGTCGAGAACGCGCTGAGCGTGAGTTGCAGCAATCCACTGCGTTAGCTGAGAAGTTGCTGACGCGCTTGCAAGAGCTTGATGCGCGTGCGAGCCAACTGGTCGCGCAGACCGCCGCGTTAAATGTGCGTGCGGGTGAGGCGGATAGTGCCATCGCAGAAGCGCGCGAAGCGCTGATGACGGCCGATCGTGATCAAGAGCAGGCGCGCGAAGCACGCGCGACGTGGCAAGTAGCGCAAGCGCAGGCACAAGCGCGGTTGTCGGTGGCAATTGATCGCGAGAAGCGATTGCTCGAAGAGGACTCGACGGCTGCAGCGCGCATGGAATCGTTGGCGCTTGAACTGGCAACGTTGTCCACCGCCGATCATCAACTCGCGGAGCAACTCGCCGCGTGGCGCACAGAGCTCGACACGCAACAGAAAACGTCGTCCGACGCCGATGCACGACTCGCAGAAGCAGAGCGTGCGGTTGCGGCATCCACGTTTGCATTAGATGCTGCCGAAACAACGCTCGCTGAAGCGCGTCGTCGGGCCAGTGCGCTTGCGGAACAGTTGCATGGTGCACAACTGCGTCATACTGAGTTGTCAGGGCGTCGCGAAGCCATTCGTCAACGACTCGAAACCGAATGGCGTCGGTCGGTGGCGGATTTGATGACCGGTTTTGTAGAGCTCGATTTGGAAACCGACGCATTGCGTGCGGAGGCGCAGCAGTTGCGCGATGCGCTTGATGAACTCGGGCCAGTCAATCCATTGGCTATCGAAGAGCATGAAGAGGAGCAGCGCCGCTTAGAGTTTCTTACGTCGCAGCGCAATGATCTGGTGTCAGCAAAACAATCGTTGCATCAGGCCATTCGTGAGATCGACAGTACGGCGCGTGAATTATTTCTCGTCACGTTTGCTCAGGTGCGCGAAAACTTCCGTCAAATTTTTCTCACCTTGTTTGACGGTGGTGAATGCGACTTGCGTTTGGAGAATCCCGACCTGCCGCTCGATTGCGACATCGAAATTCACGCCTCGCCGCGCGGGAAGAAAACACAACGCATTCACCTCTTGTCGAGTGGCGAACGCGCATTGGTCGCGTTGTCGCTGTTGTTCGGCATTTTTCTTACGAAGCCGAGTCCGTTTTGCTTACTCGACGAAGTGGACGCACCACTCGACGATCAAAACGTGGGACGCTTCGTGAAGATGCTTAACCAGTTCAAGTCGCGTACACAATTTCTGGTGATCACGCATAACCCGCGTACAACCACCGAAGCGGCCGACGCGGTGTATGGCGTAACGATGCAAGAGCCCGGGGTGTCGTCCATCGTCAGCGTGCGCCTGCGTGGCGGCCCAGTCATCGATACTGGTGCACCAGATTCTGCACAGGCGCGGGCCATTTCCGACTCGGCGTTCGAAGAAGCGCCGTCTCCGGCGTGAATTCCGTCGTGGCGCGAGCGCGGCGGTGGGTGATCGGCGCGCTCGTTGCGGGGACATCAAGCGCGCTCGCGGCACAAACGGTCGTGCTGGACGGACCAACCGCACCAACATTGCCCAGTGTCACTCCGGCATTCACTCTGCGTGCAACAGGGTTTGGCCCCGCGCGTCCGTTTCTCATCACGTTGCAAATTGCCACCAATGTGGAGTTCGTTGGTGTACTCGCACTCGATTCAGTATTCACGTCGCCTGATTCTGTCGTCGCGGTGCAAGTCACGCGTCCACTGCCCAGCGAACGTCAAGTGTTTTGGCGCGCTCGCGTACGCGCGCTGGCCGGCCCTGTCTTTGAATCGGCGATTAGCGCGCCGCACTTGGTGCCGCGTTGGCTCACGTTGATCACGCCCAACTCCCCATCAGGCGACATTTTCAACACGCGGCTGCCACTGTTTGTTTGGCGGAGTGCGCCGATTACCAAACTGGCGGGCCCGTGGCTGTATGACGTGGAGATTTCCTCCGGTGGTCGCCCACAGAGCGGTGCTGCCGGCCTCACGGACACCACGTTTCGTCCGCCCGCCGAACTGCAAGCCAACACGTCGTACCGGTGGAATGTGCGCGCCTATTTGCGTGGCGGTGAGTCCTTTCGAGTCGCGAGCTTCGCCTCGTTTCTGATTGTTGATCCACCGTTGCCGACCACCACAATTTTCTATCAGAATTTTCCAAACCCGTTTCCATCGGCAACCGCGTTTAGTACATGTTTTTGGTTTGATGTGGGTGAACCCGGTGGCCGTGTCTCATTAGACGTCCTTGACCTACGCGGCAATCTCGTTCGCACGCTCATTCCCGGCCCTGATGGACAAAGTACATTCACGGCGGGTCGCTACGGTCGTGGTTCGCCGGGCGCGGGCAGTAATTGCGACAATCGCTTTGTGTGGGACGCGACCGCGAACGATGGACGCACGGTCGCAAAGGGCATCTACCTCGTGAAATTCCAACTCGGCTCCACGCCGCCGAGTATTCGTCGTGTCTTTTTTCTTGGTCGATAGTGGCGATCACGAGCTGATGAAACTCACGACGATTGGTACTGGAACAGCGGCACCGCATCCCACGCGTGTTGCTGCGGCGCATCTCGTCGAGGTGGGCACGGTGTCCTTGCTGCTCGACTGCGGGAGCGGCGCGGTGCATCGCATGGCATCGCTCGGCGTTCGTTGGCAAGACATCACACATGTCGCCATCACGCATTTTCATGCCGATCACATTGCGGATCTCGTGATGCTGCTGATGGGCTGGCGGTGGGGTCAGTTGCCACCGCGCGTTGAACCCGTCACGCTGTATGGACCCGTCGGCACGGGTGAGTTTGTTGA
>JANYFO010000324.1 GCA_025362635.1 Gemmatimonadaceae bacterium
GCGAGCAAGTCATCGTCGAAGGACAAAGTCGACTGACGAACGGCGCAAAGGTTGAGATTCGAAGCAACACGCCGGCCACAGGTGGTGGCGGACGAGGACGCAGTAGTCGGGGCGGGGGCGGCAAAGGAGGACCGGGCACAACACCGGCTGCAGTGTCGAGCGCTGGCGATTCAGGATCACGAGGCGGACAAAGCAAGAAGGGAGATTCGGCGAAATGAACATCAGCGCGATCTGGATCAAGCGGCCCGTCATGACCACGCTGGTCATGGTGGGCATCCTCGTTTTCGGCATCCTCGCGTATCGCGAATTGCCCGTCAGCGACCTACCGACGATTGACTATCCAACGATCACGGTGTCGGCGTCGTTGCCGGGCGCGAGTCCGGAGGTGATGGCCACGTCGGTTGCGACACCGTTGGAGCAACAGTTCACAACGGTCTCGGGCATCGACAACATCACGTCGTCGAGTTCGCAGGGCAACACGAACGTGACCCTGCAGTTTGCGCTGGACCGCGATATCGACAAAGCAGCGGCTGACGTGCAGTCAGCCATTTCAAAAACGTTGCGTCAACTCCCGCAAGGCATCAACCCGCCGTCGTATAACAAAGCGAACGCGGCCGATGCGCCGATCATGATGTACAGTCTCAACTCCGACCAACTATCTCGCGTTGAACTGAACGAATACGCGGAAACGTTTATCGCGCAACGACTCTCCACGGTGACCGGCGTTGCGCAGGTGCAGGTGTACGGCTCGGCCAAGTATGCCGTGCGTGTACAACTTGATCCTGGCGCGCTCGCGCAGCGCGGTATCGGTATCGACGAAGTACATACGGCCATTGCGCAAGGCAATTCCAATCAGCCGGCTGGCATTTTGATGGGAGCGAACCAGTCGTTCACGCTACAGGCATCAGGTCAGCTCAAGAATGCGAGCGCATTCCGGCAACTCGTTGTTGCGTATCGGAACGGTGCGCCCGTGCGCTTGGGTGACTTAGGTAACGTGCTCGACGACGTACAAAACACGCGTGTCTTAAGCGAGCTGAATGGGCGCGCGAACATCGCGCTGGCCATTATCCGACAGCCCGGCGTGAATACGGTGCAAGTCGCACAGGGCGTGCAGCGCATGATGGATTTGCTGACGCCGCAGTTGCCGTCGAGCGTCCAAGTAGAAACCATTTTTGATCGCTCGGAATCCATCAAGAATTCTGTTAACGACGTGAAGTTCACACTTTTGCTCACGTTGGCATTAGTCGTGATGGTGATCTTCCTTTTTCTGCGCAACGTGCGCGCCACGATCATCCCTTCGTTAGCGCTGCCGTTCTCACTCATCGGCACGTGCAGCGTGATGTGGATGTTGGGCTACAGCCTCGACAACTTGTCGTTGATGGCGCTCACGCTGGCGGTGGGATTCGTTGTTGACGACGCGATTGTCATGCTTGAAAACATCGTGCGTCATATGGAGAAAGGGAAAACACCGTTGCAGGCAGCGCTCGACGGATCGAAGGAAATCAGCTTCACCATCCTGTCGATGACCTTGTCGTTGGTGGCCGTCTTCATTCCGCTGCTGTTCATGCCGGGATTAGTGGGGCGGCTCTTCCGCGAATTTGCGGTGACGATTGGCGTGGCGATTCTCGTGTCGGGCTTCGTTTCACTCACGCTCACGCCAATGCTGTGCGCGCGTTTCCTTCGATCGGACGATGTGCACGCGCACAACGAGGGCAAATGGCGTTCTGTTGAGCGGCTGTATAAGCGCACCGAATCCGGATATGTACGATCGCTTGGTTGGGTCATGAACCACCGTGGTCTGGCGATGATATTTAGTGCGCTCATGCTTGTGCTCACCGTGGGTTTGTTTCTGTATATTCCCAAAGGTTTTCTGCCATCAGAGGATACGGGACGCCTGAGCGGGTCAATCGAAGGTCCAGAAGGCATTGGTTTCGAAGCGATGTCGGCGAAGGTGCGGGAAGTGGCGCTCATCGTGCAAAATGACCCGAACGTGAAATTCGTACTGGGGTCAGTTGGCGGCGGCGGTGGTGGCGGTGGCAACAATAGCGGACGACTGCAGCTCACCTTGAATGATCGGAGCGTGCGTCCACACGTCGATCAAGTCATTCGCCAGCTGACACGCGCGACGTCAAAAGTCCCCGGCGTACAGGTCTTCTTCCGCAACAACCCACCCATCAACATTGGTGGACGTCGCGGCAACAGTTCGTATCAGATTTCTTTGCAGGCGTCTGACATTGCGTTGTTGTACACGTCCGCGCGCGCACTCGAAACGCGCATGCGCGAACTGCCGGAAATCGAAAGTATTTCCAGCGACTTGCAGGTGGGCAATCCACAAGTCGGCATCGAGATTGATCGCGAGCGTGCCAGCACACTCGGTGTGACGGCAAGCCAGATTGAACAAGCGCTTTACAATGCGTACGGATCGCGGCAAGTCTCGACCATCTATACGCAAACTAATCAGTACTGGGTGGTGCTTGAATTGAAGCCAGAATTTCAACGCGATCCGGCAGCGCTCAGCAAACTGTTCATTCGTTCCAACACGGGCAATCTGATCGAACTTGGATCGGTTGCGAAATTCACCAAAGGTGTCGGGCCGCAAACCATTCAGCACAACGGACAGTTGCCATCGGTCTCGATTTCGTTCAACACGCGACCAAATATCGCGTTGGGCACGGCGGTCGACGCGGTGCAACGCGAAGCTCGCGCCGTGCTACCACCTGATGTCAGCAGCGCATTGTCCGGTGATACGCAGGCCTTTGCGCAGGCGCAGAACGGGCTGCTCGCACTCTTATTCGTCGCGATTTTCGTTATCTATGTGGTGCTGGGTATTTTGTACGAAAGCTTCATTCATCCGCTTACGATTTTGTCGGGCTTACCGTTCGCGGCCGTTGGCGCGCTCATCACGCTGCTGATCTTCGGTAAGGACCTCAGCGTGTACGCCTACGTGGGCATCATCATGCTGATCGGACTCGTGAAGAAGAACGCAATTATGATGATCGATTTTGCGATTGAAGCCGAGCGAGACCACGGCATGTCGGCGCATGACGCCATCATGGAAGCTGCGCGCGTGCGGTTCCGTCCAATTACCATGACCACGTTGGCGGCCCTCATGGGCACGTTGCCCATCGCCATCGGGTTCGGCGCGGGCGCTGAATCTCGGCAGCCACTCGGCTTGGCGGTTGTTGGTGGGCTCGCCTTTTCGCAGCTCATAACGCTGTACGTGACGCCAGTAGTCTACACATATCTCGATGCGATAAAGGCGCGTCGCACTCGTCGCGCGGTCGCGCCCGTGCCCGCGCGGTCGATGGAGCCAGTGCCGGTAATGGGCAACTAGCACGGTTCAGCTCAACGTTACGTCGCGCGCCGATCAATCTCGAGAATGCGCGCGACGGTTGCATAGAGCTCGTCGGCACGAAACGGTTTTTGCAGAAATCCGGCCAGCCCGCGCCCCACAAAGAGCCGAGTAACTTCGTGTTCGTTGTAGCCGCTCATCAACACCACGCGGAGGTTTGGCCGCAATTCACGCAATGCATGAAACGTCTCTTCGCCTCCGACGCCGGGCATCGTGAGGTCGAGCAAGACGAGTAAGAAGTCGTCGGGATGTGCACGAACCGCGTCGAGTGCCGCGAGGCCATTCATGGCATCGGTTACCGTGAAGCCTCGACGCTCCAGCAGCACGCGCGTCACCGTGCGTATACTCGCTTCATCATCCACCACGAGCACATGCCCCGTGCCGCGCCACGGCGTATCTCGCGGCGTTGAATTGTCGCGCGTGCGCGAATCGCTGACCGGGAAGTGCAGCGTCATCGTCGTTCCGGTGCCTAATTCACTCAACACGCGAATGGCGCCGCGGTGCCCACGCATAATGCCAAGCGTCGCCGCGAGTCCGAGACCGCGACCAGTAAACTTGGTTGAAAAAAATGGATCGAAGATGCGGGCCATGGTGATTGTATCCATTCCCACCCCCGTGTCCCGCACTTCAACAAATACAAAATCGCCAGGCGCCGCGTTGGACCCAGCAACGCACGAACTCAAATTTTCGGCGTTTAACCGAAGTCGCCCTGTTCGAATACTGATGAGTCCCGCGTCCCCAGCAAGTGCATCTGAGGCGTTGGTGATGAGATTCATCACCACTTGCCGAAATTGCGTCGTATCGACGTCGACCGCTGGAAGTTGTGTGGGTAGATCAAGTTGCATCGAGGCCTGCTTGGATACCCCGGTACGCAACAGTGCTGCCATTTCACTGACGATCGCTGACGCATCCACACTCTCAACGACGAATCGACCTTTCCCGGCATAGGCGAGCAGCTGTCGCGTGAGTTCACTTGCGCGCTGACCCGCTTGCTCAATTTCCTCTACGCCGCGACGCGCTGGTGAATCGGCCGTGAGGTCGAGCAGCGCAAGCGACGCATTACCAAGAATTCCCACCAGCAAATTGTTAAAATCGTGCGCGATTCCACCAGCGAGCACACCCAACGACTCGAGTTTTTGCGACTGATGCAATTCTGCTTCGAGTCGTTCAGCGCGTTGACGCGACGTAATATCTTGCAGTACCGCCACAACGCCATCTTCGGCTGGATACGCGTACACGGACACCCATGTATCGCTCGCTACGCAATGTTCCTCAAAGTGTCGTGGCTTTCCCTCGGCAAGAACCGCCGCGTACGACTGATGGAAAATCGACCCTTCGAGTTCTGGATATTGCTCCCACATATTGGAGCCAATGAGTGTTCCGCGTTCCACGGCTTTAACCACGAGCGCCGCAGCGTTCACGAACCGAATACGAAATTGCTGATCCAGTACAAGCGTCGGATGAGGGCTCGACTCTAGTAACACCGCCTGCTCAGCGGAAAGCGGGCGAAAATCTGTGCCAGTTGATGGTGACGATGTACTGTCAGCGTTGACGATGTTCATCGCGCGACCGTTGGAAGTGTGTCGCGGACGTCCGCCGCGTTAAAACTCGATCTGTGTACCCAACTCCACCACACGATTCGGTGGGATGCCAAAAAACTCTGTCGCCGAACGAGCATTCCGCGCCATGATCGCAAAAACCACCTTCCGCCAGTAGGAAATTGCGAATGGATCATCGGGACGACCACGTCCAGGAATGAGTCGCTCTCGTCCGAGAAAATAACTCGTCTCCATGGGCTTGCAACGAATGCCCATCTGATCGACGACTTCAAGCACCTGCGGCACATTTGGTGACTGCATGAATCCGTAAACCGCCACAACGCGCCAGAAACCCTGCCCGAGTGGAATGACGCGAACGCGCTCGCCCGGCAACGACTCCGGTGAATCGGCGGTCTTCACGGAGACGAGGAGCACACGTTCGTGCAGCACCTTGTTGTGTTTCAGGTGATGCAACAAAACTGGTGGAACGCCATCATCATTGCCGGTCATGAACACTGCGGTGCCGGCAACACGGTGCACCGATGATTTCTCGACGCCATCCAGAAACAGCGGGAGCGGCATCGATCCTTCTTTCAACCGTTCGTTGAGAAGGAGCCGACCACGTTTCCATGTCATCATCAGCACGAACAGCGCGATACCAATCGCGAGCGGTACCCAACCGCCATGCGCCACCTTAATGGCGTTCGCACTAAAAAACGCGATATCGACGATCAGAAAACAGATCGTCACTAACCACGCTTTCCACGACGGCCAGCGAAAGCGCAGTCGCGCCACAACGTGAAAGAGGATCGTGGTAATGAGCATGGTGCCGGTCACCGCAATGCCGTACGCCGCGCCGAGGTCCGACGTGTTCTTGAACGCGATCACGATCAGCAAACATCCAACCGCGATGAACCAATTCACCTCGGGAATGTAGATCTGCCCCTCTTCGGTCTCCGACGTATGGCGGATCTCCATTCGCGGGATGTAACCCAGTTGAATACCTTGCCGCGTAATGGAAAACGCGCCTGATATGAGTGCCTGCGAGGCAACGATTGCCGCCAATGTCGCAATGACGAGTAACGGAATCAACAGCACTTTTGGTGCGAGCAAGAAGAACGGATTGGCTGCGGCAGCGGGATCACGTATAAGCAGCGCGCCTTGGCCAAAATAGTTCAGGAGCAACGCGGGAAACACGAGTCCGAGCCACGCGACGCGAATGGGCCGTCGTCCAAAATGCCCCATGTCGGCATACAGCGCTTCGCCACCGGTGACCACAAGCACCACAGAGCCAAGCACCAAAAAGGCGAGTATTCCGTGTGCGCGGATGAAGACAAACGCATGCCACGGATTAACCGACGTCAGAATCGATGGGTAGTCGGCAATCTCGACAATTCCAAGCGCGGCAATGGCGCCAAACCACACAAGCATGAGTGGCCCAAACATCTTGCCGACGCGATCAGTCCCGACGCGTTGCGCGGCAAACAGTATCGCGAGAATCACGACCGCTATCGGCACAATGAATCGGGCGACACTTGGTAGCGCGACGTTTAAGCCCTCCATGGCCCCGAGCACGGACATGGCCGGAGTAATGATGCCGTCGCCGTAAAGCAGGGCCGTTCCAAACAACGCCAG
>JANYFO010000383.1 GCA_025362635.1 Gemmatimonadaceae bacterium
GGCAACGACGCCGACACCGTGATCGTTGGATAGTCAATCGTCGGCAGGTCGCTGACGGGCAGTTCGCGATACGCGAGGATGCCGAAAACGAGGATGCCCACCATGACCAGCGTGGTCATGACGGGCCGCTTGATCCAGATCGCGCTGATGTTCATTTCGCCGAATCTCCCTTCTTGCTGAATCCGCTTCGTGATCCTGAATCACCAGCGCTCGACGCTGCAGCCGGTGTTGCCCCCGGTCCTCCTTTCCCGCGCCCGCCCCCGCCCTTGGCACTGCGTCCTCTTCCGCCACCACTACCTGCGGTCGACGTGTTGCGACGAATCTCAACTTTTGCGCCGTTCGTCAGCCGACTTTGTCCTTCGACGATGACTTGCTCGCCACCAACGAGTCCGCTGTCTATCTGGATAATGCCGCCTGATTGGCGACCGACCTTGACGGTCATGCGCTTGGCTTTACTGACGCTATCCACGACGTACACGAACGATCCGGCGGCTGTGGTCACAACGGCCTCCGCAGGCACGGTGATGGCAGCGGTATCAATTGACAGCTCCAGTCCGACGGTGACAAACTGCCCGGGCCAGAGCGTGCGGTTTTCATTTGCGACGCGCGCCTTGAGCAACACCGACGCCGTCGAACGATCGACAACATTGTTTATGAACGTCAGTTCACCTGTCGCTGATTGCGTGGTGTCTCCTGAATTCGCGGTGATCTTAACCGCCAGCGCTTTGTCGAGACCCGCGCGCTTGCGCATCTCTTGGAAATCGCGCTCTGTCACACTGAAACGCACGAGCACGGGGCGCAGCTCGTTAATGACTACCAGGGCCGGATCTGACTGGGCACGAACCAGATTGCCCGCTTTGATGGCCAGCTGACCGGTTCGACCAGAGATCGGCGCGCGGACCGTCGTGTTGTCGAGGTCCAACTGCGCCTTTTCAACGCTTGCCTTATCGCCAGCGACGGTCGCTGAGAGCGCGGATGCATCAGCGTACGCTTGATCGAGGGCTTGCCGCGTGATGTATCCGTCTTTTGCGAGTCCGGAAAATCGATCCGAGTCGGCGCGAGCACGAACGAGCTGCGCCTGATCGCGCGCGAGCAAGCCACGCACGCGATCGAGTTCGGCCCGAAAAGGACGCGGGTCAATCTGAAACAGCATCGCGCCTGCTTTCACCTCATCGCCTTCAGTGATGCCGACTTTGACGAGCATGCCGGACACGAGCGACTGAACGGAAACCGTGCGATTTGCTTCAACCTCACCGTTCGCGACAATGACGTACGGCAACGGGCCGCGGGTTGCCGGTTTAGTGGCGACCACGGGAGTGGACCGCTGCGGCTTAGGCTTTTCCTGACAGCCCACAGCGAAGAAAAGGACGCAGACAAGGGCGGCGTGAACACCGCAGATATTGGCAGGGCGGCGCGCAGTGCGCGGCCCGAAGGCATAAGCTTGCATTCGCAGGGGCGAACGTCGAAACGGAACAGCGCGCCCAATCCTGAGCCGGACGGCGGCAGGGTGGCGCGCCACATGAACGACGTGGACAGTCGCTCGCCAACATAACGTCTGCGCTAACCATTCCGTTGCGGCTTTTCGCACCCTTTAGACCCGTTGCGGTCCCCGCGCGTACGGAGTTGCTCTATATAAGATGGGCCCGAGCGCCGCCGCGCCAAGCGCGCCAAGCACCGCCGCCGCACCCAGGTGCCCGTCTCGCATCGACAGCCATAGGGTGACGGCCAAAATGAGCATTGGCATCGCCGCCAGCGCGGCAATGCCGCCCACGCCAACGGGCACTCGAAAAACGCCGCGCAACGTCGGCTCCTTGACGCGTAATTGCAGCAGCGCGCCAAATTCCATGGCCATGGCCATCGAGTACAACACCACGTCAGCCACCACCAATTGCGAGAACGGCAACAAGGCAAACGCTGAATAGCACAACGCCGAGATTAGCACCGCACGACTCGGGTTGCCGCGCGCGTCGAGCGTCGACAACGACGACGGGAGCAAGCCGTCACGCGACATCGCCAAGGGAATGCGGGAGTAGGCAAGGAGGAGGGCATTAAATAGCGCTATCGCACTCGTAATGCCTGCCACCGCCACCGCGATCGACAGGAACGGTCCAAACGCGCCGCCACTCGCGCGCGCAATGGCGGGCCAGCCGCCCTCTTTCCACGTCGTCCAATCCGTCGCCGCGAGCGTGGCGGTGACCGGCAGGAGATAGCCCGCCGTCACGACTGCCAGCGCGAGTGCCAGTGCACGTGGATACGTGCGTGACGCATCGCGAATCTCGCCACCCACCGTGCTCGCGTTGTCCCATCCGAGGTAGTTCCACAATACGGTTGATAACCCCACACCAAGCGCGCCAAATGGCGTGGCGCCGCTCTTGGCAAACGGCAACCACGGTACGTGCGTTATGCGCGGAATTGCAGAAATTGTAATTGCGAAAAACGTGGCGAGAATGATGCCGGCGGCCACCACGGAGACCTGCCCC
>JANYFO010000388.1 GCA_025362635.1 Gemmatimonadaceae bacterium
GACACACCGCGCGACGCCAAAGACGTGTACATGGATGCGATGCTTGAAAGCGCACTTCGCTCTGCTGCGTTTGCTGAAGAAGTCGGGCTTCGTCACGACAAGATTATTGTCAGTGCAAAAATCTCCGTGGTCCCCGACTTAGTGGAGTGCTATCGCCGCCTCGCGATGCGCTGCGATTATCCGTTGCATTTAGGACTCACAGAAGCGGGCATGGGAACGAAAGGCATCGTTGCAAGTAGCGCAGCGTTGGCGATTCTGTTGTCGGAAGGCATTGGTGACACGATTCGCGTGTCACTTACGCCCAAACCCAACGGCGATCGTCGCGAAGAAGTCTTCGTGTCGCAGCAAATTTTGCAGTCGCTCGGACTGCGCTCGTTTGCACCACAGGTCACCGCGTGTCCGGGATGCGGTCGTACAACAAGCACGTTTTTTCAACACATGGCGGAAGACATTCAAGGCTATCTCCGCGAACAGATGCCGTTGTGGCGCGAACAGAAGCCCGGTGTTGTTGAAATGAAAGTCGCCGTCATGGGGTGTGTCGTGAACGGCCCCGGCGAATCGAAACACGCCAACATCGGTATCTCGTTGCCCGGCACGTCTGAAGAACCAAAGGCGCCGGTTTACGTCGACGGCAAACTGTTCACAACACTCAAGGGCGACAGCATCGTCCCGGACTTTCTCGTCATTCTTGAACAATACGTCGAACGCACGTACGGCCCGCCACACGACGCGTAGGAACGTTCGCGCTACCCATCGCTGGCGACGGCTAACGCGCGCGCGACATCAGCAAGCTCATTGGCAATCGGCGCGTCAAAGCCAAGTTCGCGTAGCCGATCGCTGATGCGTTGATACCACCGCACCGTGCCTTCGCGTCCTACCGAAAAACGGCCCCACACGGTTTCCGGAAACGACGTGCGGCGCAAGTCCGACAAGATCGAGTTGGCGTTATGCACCTTGTCCGCTGCGCACACCCACAGCGCTTCGTCCGCAGCCAGCGAGAGTCGCTCGACATAATCGTCTTTCCGATCATCGTACGAGAGCTCCACACCGTCGTCATCCAATCGTCGTTCACTCACAGCCAGTACGGTTTCCAGCACGCTGTTGCCAAACTTGCTACCAATGCGCTCTTGCAACATTTCGTCCGTCCAACCATCGCGAACGCAATCCTGCACAACGTCGTGCAACACACCGGCAACAATGGTTTCTTCAGCGCACGCGTAGCGCGCAAGAATGACGGCGACGTTGGCCGGATGCGTGAGGTACGGTAACCGCGTGCCTTTGCGCACCTGCTGGTCATGATGCTTCGCCGCGTACGCGAAGGCGTGATTGATCCGATCAGCGTAGCCGGTCATGCCGTATCACGGAATCGAGGAATGTCTGCAAGGTTCAGACAAGGACGGGAACATACGTTGCGCGAGCGAAGCAAGCCACCAGTGCTTCAAGTCCGTGTCGATCCGCATCGCCGAACGCCGCCGGCATCGCCGAATCGATGTCAAGCACGCCGAGAAGTGCACCCGACGCATCAAAAACCGGTACGACGATCTCGCTCCGTGATCGAGGATCGCATGTAATGTGCCCAGGAAACGTATGCACATCTTCTACAATGATTGTCCGACCTTCTGCCGCTGCCGTGCCGCACACACCGCGCCCAAAGGTGATATCGAGACACCCCAACGAACCTTGATATGGACCAACACGGAGTAACGCGTTCGGTTTGACGACACGATAAAATCCGGTCCACAAATGACCAAACGCGTGATGCAACAGCGCAGCGGTGGTGGCCATTGCGGCGATGACATCGTTCGCCTCGTCGAGCAAGAGCGTCTGCATCTGCAACAGCTGCGCGTAGGCGTCGGCGCGCGCATGTGCGCGCAGATCGGGAATAACGGGCTCCATCAGGACACGCCTCGACGGCACAACGAATGGTCGCAACGCATCATTGCATCGGACCGATCAGAAGAATGAGTCGAAGATCGAGCAAAAAAAGCGCGGCTCCTTGCACTATAACGCCGATACCCGCGCCAATGGATCCCGCGCGCCCGCCCCATCGCCACGCCGTGATGACGAGCGTCGCACCAACAGCGACGTAGCCCACATCAAGTCCCGTGTTCAACCACAAGACATTGAGCAACGTTTGCGCGCCCGCAAAATCGCGTAATGCCAGGCCACGCCATGACCACAGCACAATGCCCAAATCGAGAGCACCCCAAGCCGCCGTTTGAATGGCGAAGTGTCGCAGCATAGGGGCGCGGTCACCGCGTATCGCCAGCACGGCGAACACGATCGAACCCGCCAACACGCTGGCGCCACCCCACACAGCGAGTCGCAGCAGATGTCCTTGTTCGAGCGCAAACAGCGTATCAGCCCACATATCACTGACAGTAGTTATGCGCACAGACGCGAGAAAGTCGGCCGGACACGAAAGAAAGCGGGGATCGACGATGAACGTCGATCCCCGCTTTGTGCTCCACCAACGATTCGCTTACTGAACCGTGATGACGCCCTTCATATTCATGGCCAAGTGCGGCGTGCAGTTGTAGTTGTACTTGCCCGCTGGGACACCCGCGAATGACACTGTGTAACTTTCGTTGGCGCCGATCATCATCTTGCCAGAAAGTTCACCAGCTTGTTCTGGCATGTTCGCCATCAGCGCTGCCTTTGCGGCGGCCGGCATCGTGGCGGCATCCGTGAACGCGATGTTGTGCGGCGCGCCCGAGACGACCACAAATTTGATACCGTCACCTTGCTTGATTGTCACGTCAGCAGGCTCGAAACGATAGCCCTGACCGTCGCCAATCATTTTGACTTCCACCGTTTTACCGGTGATTGGTGCCATCGCGCCAGCCGTCGGCGCTGCCGAAGGCGTTGTTGCTGCGGGCGTCGCTGCCGGCGTCATCGCCGAATCCGTCTTCGCCGTCTTGTCGCCACCGCAAGCGCCGAGCACGATCGCTGCGCCCGTCACTACTGCAAAGCTGAGAAACCGCATGTCGAGAGGCCTCCAGAGCCTAACCGAAATTTTCCATATGTACAGGAACCGTCCTGTCCCCGCAGGGCCCTGCGAGTCTCGTGAACTTATTCACAAGCGCCCTGCAACGCAAACCCGTCCCAGCTCAGCACGCTCAGCGCGCGCTTGACGGCGAGCTGCTGCACCGCTACGCTCCCTGCATGTCACTGTGCACGGCTCGCCATCATAACACGCACCATCGTCACGGCCCAACGGGTCGAGATGCGCTGCGCGTACGGGGCTAGCGGTACCACCGCTCCTCTGGCTGCTCAAAGCAAACCTCGGCCTGTCCTCTCTTTAGGACGGGCTTTTTTGTTTGTGTCGGTTTGTCCGAGATCTCTCCCGTTGACTCTCACGATTTTTCAATCCGGATCATGCTGCGCATCGCGTTACCGAACAAAGGCCGTTTAAGCGAAGACACCCGCGCGCTATTTAACGACGCAGGGCTTGAGGTGCGCTCATCGAGCGAACGCGCGCTCACCGCATCGCTCGGCGGCGAATTTGAGGCCATTTTTGTTCGCGCCCAAGACATTCCGGAGTTCGTAGCCGATGGCGCGGCCGACGTGGGTGTCACCGGTTGGGATTTGGTCAGCGAGTCGGAACGGGCGTTAGCGTCGCATCTTGACTTGGGATTTGGTCGTTGTCGGTTGGTCGTTGCCGCCAAGGACGACGCAGGAATTACCTCGGTTGCGCAGATTGGCACGCATGAAAAACCGGCGCGCGTGGCAACCGTCTTTCCGCGCATCGCTCGTCGATTCTTTGCGGAACGTGGTCGGCCGGTAGAAATCGTTCCCGTGTCCGGCGCGGCGGAAATCGCGCCGCATTTGGGCATCGCGGACGTCGTCGTCGATCTCACGTCGACGGGGTCGACATTGCGCGTCAACGGCCTGCGCGAAATCGAAACTGTCATGCTGTCAAGCGCGCATTTAATCACCGCCAGTGCCGGTCCTCGCAATGGTGATCCGATCCGTAGGCAAGCACTGGACGAGTTGGTCACGGCCCTTGGATCAGTGATTCGCGCCCGTGGACAGCGTTATCTCATGGCCAACGTTCCACGCGATGCACTGGATGCGGTCCGTCGCGTCTTGCCCGGATTAAACGGACCGACGGTCATTGAAATCGCCGATCATGGTCGCTTTGTGGCGGTGCACGCGGTTGTCGCTGCGGACACAATTTATCGCACCATTTCGCAGCTGCGCGCACTCGGTGGTGAAGGCATTTTGGTCACGCGCATCGAGCGGCTCGTGCCATGAGCTTCGACGAAGCACAGACGGTGACGCTCCGTGCGCGCGGCGCATTGTCGGCACTAAGCGCAAGCACGCGTACGGCGCTGATGGATCGTTCGCAGACGCAAAACGACATGGTGCGTGAACGGACGCGCGATATCATCGCCCGCGTGCGCAGCGAAGGAGATGCGGCGCTCTTCGCATTTGCCAGCGAATTCGACGGTGTGGCGTTGGAGTCGCTTGAGATACCGCGCGCCACGCGGTCACGGGCACTCGACGCGCTAGACCCTCTGCTTGTGCAAGCCTTACAGCGTGCGGCGAAGAATATCGGTGCGGTACATGCCCTGTTTCGCCCGCTCGCCTCTGAGGTCAGTCCAGAGCCCGGCATCATCGTGGGACGACGTCCGGATCCACTCGCGCGCGTTGGTGTCTATGCGCCCGG
>JANYFO010000391.1 GCA_025362635.1 Gemmatimonadaceae bacterium
GTTTTGCCACGCGTTTCCAGTAAGGACGGCGCGCCTCGTTTTCGAGGATGTGGACATCACGCGCAAGTCGTTGTGGTATCGCGAATATACGCGTTGATAATTCCAACGCGCAATAGCGCGTATAAAGAACGCGCGCGATTAGTACACGCGTTCGACGATTTTCACACCTACCACGTCACAGTCACGCGTGCGAGCTTTGTCGTTCCACGTCGTTCCCATTACTGCGCCATGTGGCGTTGCCTGTGCGATTCTCCCTCGTACAGCAACGAATTTGGCAACGTCGCATCTTCTGGAGTCTCTGTGAAAGCGTTGGTCAAACAGTCAGCTGAACGCGGAATAACGCTTACGGAAGTTCCTGAGCCTCGCATACGCGATGACGAGGTCCTAATTCGCGTGCGGAGTGCCGGCGTGTGTGGAACAGACGTGCACATTTACGAATGGGATGCTTGGGCGGCGGGTCGTTGTAAGCCACCATTTGTTGTTGGACACGAGTTCGCTGGCGATGTTGTCGCGGTTGGAAGCTTGGTCGACACGGTGAATGTCGGTGATCGCGTGACCGCGGAAGGACACATTGTCGACGAGCGCTCGCTGTTTAGTCGCACCGGACAATCGCATGTGGATCCGGCCACGCGCATTATTGGCGTCGATCGTGACGGGTGCTTTGCGGAGTTTATCGCGATGCCGGCTACCAACGTGTGGCATTTGGACGACGCGATCAGTTACGACATTGGTGGCATTCACGACCCCATGGGCAACGCGTTTCACACAGCGCTCACCGCTGACATTCCGGGTGCGGTTGTTCTCATCACGGGGTGCGGCCCGATCGGTGCGTTTGCTGTGGGCATTTGTAAGGCGGCAGGCGCGGCGCGAATTATTGCGACGGACGTCAATCCGCGTCGACTCGAATTAGCGCGTACGATGGGCGCGCACGATGCGGTCTTGCCGGAGCATGCGGAGGCAGCGGTGCGCGCGGCATCTGACGGATATGGAGCCGACGTGGTGCTCGAAATGTCTGGCGTAGCAAGTGCGGTGCATCAAGCATTCGCACTCGCGCGCCCGGGTGGTCGCGTGAACATGTTGGGCATCCCCTCACGCACGATCGATATCGATTTCGCGTCGGAGATCATCTTCAAGGGGTTGACCGTGTACGGCGTAGTGGGCCGACGGATGTACGAAACGTGGCATCAAATGACGAGATTTTTGCGTTCAGGCGCATTCGATCCGTCGCCGGTCATCACACATCGGTTACCGCTTGAGGCCGTCGATGAAGCGATGCATCTGATCAAGTCCGGTGAAGCGGGGAAGATTATTTTCCAACTGTAGTTTGGTAAGGAACGGCGGTTTCACGCGGAGGCGCGGAGCACGCGGGGAAAAAAGGCCAAAAGCATAAGAAAGTTTTGCAGTTTCTCCGCATCCTTCGCGCTACCGCGTGAAGCCGCCGTTCCCCCACCACCATCGCCGCCCGTGTCCTCTCTTTCCACCGAACTCCAATCCGAAGTCGACGTTCTCAAAGCCGCTGGTACGTACAAGCGACTGAATTTTCTCGAGTCACCACAAGGTGCTCGCGTACGAATGGAGGGCCGCGGCGAAGTCATCGTCCTTTCGTCCAACAACTATTTGGGCCTGGCGAACGAACCACGTGTCGTCGCCGCAGGCATTCACGCACTCGAACAGTTTGGCGCAGGTACCGCGTCGGTTCGCTTTATTTGCGGCACGTTCACGGTGCATCGGGATTTAGAGCGGGAGCTCGCGTCCTTTGTGGGTACGCCCGCATCACTTTCATATGTATCCGCGTGGAACGCGAACGAAGCACTCACGCCAACTATCGCGCGCGAAGGCGATTTTGTCGTGTCTGACGCGTTAAACCACGCGTCCATCATCGATTCCGTGCGGCTCGCAAAAGCAATCACGAAATGCACGACTGCCGTGTACAAGCACAGCGACATGGACGACCTGCGCGACAAGTTGGTCGGCGCGCGCGGCGCAGCGCGGCGCATTATCTGGACTGATGGTGTGTTTTCGATGGAAGGCTCCATCGCCAAATTGCCGGAGATTTTGCAACTCGCACGCGAGTACGATGCCATTGTCGTGATGGATGATTCGCACGCCACCGGCGTGTTGGGCAAAACAGGTCGAGGCACCGCCGAACATTTTGGCGTTTTGGGCGACGTCGACATCATTACATCCACCCTCGGCAAAGCACTCGGTGGTGCTGCGGGTGGATTTATCGCCGGTCCGGAATCGCTCTGCGACGTGATGACACAACGGTCGCGTCCGCAGCTGTTTTCCAATGCATTGCCGCCCACCGTGGCCGCGAGTTCACTGGAGGCAGTGCGTTACACCGTCGCACATCCCGAACTCGTAACGCGGCTGCATGACAACACACGGTACTTTCGCGCAGCAATTGTGGAAGCAGGCTTTCATCCGCTCGCTGGCGAAACGCCTATTGTGCCAATCATTGTTGGCGAAACCGCGACCGCCATTCGTATCAGCGAGATGATGCTGGACCGCGGCGTTTTCGTGACGGGGTTTGGATTTCCCGTGGTGCCACAGGGACAGGCGCGCGTACGCTGCCAGGTGAGCGCGGCACACACACGCGATGATCTGGATACGGTGATCGCCGCATTTAAAGAAGTGGGTCGCGCAGTAAAGCTGCTGCGCTGATACGCGTCGTTGACGCGCACAAAAACGAACGCCGCCCCAGCAAAGGGCGGCGTTCGTGTCTCATTCTTCCTGGTTACTTCTTCGCGGCCTTCGCGACTTTTTTGACCGGGGTCTTCGCCGCTTTCTTGGCCACGACGGTTTCGGCTGCTGCTGGGGCCTTTGCGGCCTTCGCCGGGGCCTTAGCGACCTTCACCGGAGCCTTCTTTGCCGGCGCCTTGGTTGCGGTCTTGGCCGCCGCCTTCCCTGCTGCCTTCTTGGCAGGCGCCTTGTCCGCCACCGGCTTCACTGTTGCACCGCGCTTCGCTACGGCTGCGACTGCTTCGACGGCCACAGCGACCGGCTCGGCATTCGCAACTGGTGCTTCAACAACGACGGCCGGCACAGCCGGCACGACCGGCGCTTCAACAACGGCCGGCACGATGGGCGCGCTCGCGATGAGCGCGGGAGGCACACTGCGCGGACCAACAACTCCCATCATGAGCAGCTCGGCCGAAGGCGCCGTAAGTGCCTTGCCCCGACCACCCATGCCGCGCGGAGCGACGCCGCGATGCGACATGCCGCGCGGCGCTGGCGGCGGTGTGTTCGCCGCCGCAACGGCCGCCTGCGCCTGTTCGACCGACTTGAGTTGGTCGACAATGGGTGCCGCATCAGCAGCACGCGCCACTTCGAAATCGTTTCCACGACGACGCAGATCGATCATGTTGGCATCATGCGCATCCTGCAAAATGCGTTCAAAGTTTCGTGCGCTGAGCGACTCACTATCACGTCCCAACAGTTCAAACGCACGTTGACGTGCGGCGCTCGCACTGGTTGACGCTTCGCCTTGCACCAACGATTCGACCGCGCGACGCACGAGATCAAACGCATCACTGCGCGTTAGTCGTTCGCCGCTCGTGCCCACCTCAATTGCGACATCTGCGCCGAACGACGCCGACTGTGCGCCGGCCGTTTCAGGACGACGTTCCGTGCGATCCGGTCGGTCATGGCGCGGGTCACGGCCGCGACCACGAGCATCGCGCGTCGCCGGAGCGCTCGCCGGAGCACTCGCGGAATCGACGATCGGCGCGAAGATAGCATCGGCGGAAATTTCGTCGACTGGTGCCGACGACAGCGCAAGTGCCGGCGCACCGTCAACGGTTTCGGCGCTCACGGCCGGGTACGAATCGGTATCTGTGCGCTCAATACGATCCCCGCGATCACGCCCGCGTCCGCGACGACCGCGACGACCGCGACGTTCATCACGCTCGCGCTCGCGTTCACGACGTTGTTCTGGTGTTTCGTTGTCGATGCTCGGTGCGGACGTCGTCGTCGATGTCGCCGTTCCCGTCGCCGCCGCCGCCGCCAGCACAGCGTCAGCACTTGGCGCGTCGATTTCGAGTTGTCCGCTCTCCAACTTCGTGACTTTCAACAATCCTTTGTTGGCCGCGTCTTGCACGAAGCGCGAAAACTTAGGCATGCCCAGCAACTTCTCGTCGAACGAGGAGTCGATCTCTTGCATCACCTGCTTCAGGCGATCCGAGCGCATGACGTCACCGTTACGCTTCATACGCGTAACGGATTCGGTGACTAATTCCCACGGATCCCAACGCGTGGATTCGTCGTCACCATTTTTTGTGAGACCAGCGAGCGCGTTGTACGAGTAGTACTCGTCGCAATTCATCACCAGCAAATCACTCGACGATTCGCGAATACCGACGCCAATCACGTACTTGCCATACTCCTTGAGCTTGATGACCATGCTCGAGAAATCGGAGTCGCCAGAGAGGAGCACAAACGTGCCGATCTCCGGTCGCGTAAAGACCAGCTCCATCGCGTCAATCGCCAGTCGAATGTCTGTCGCGTTCTTTTTCGCAGAGCCGTACGCGGGCGCAAAAATGAGATCGATTGATGATTCGGTGAGCGGCACGATGTACTGTGGGTATCGACGCCAGTCGGCATACGCACGCCGCACGGCAACTTTACCTTTAATAATGTCCGACGAGAGGAGATTGTTTAGTTCGCCTTGCAAGTCAGAGCGAATCCCCATCGTGACGTTATCAAAGTCGATGAGGAGCGCCGCATTGGGCGATTGCGAAATAGGCATCCCGGCCATGGTCACGGGGGCGGCCTGCGGGCCACGGTGAAACGGTGCAATTGCGCGGCTCGGCGTTGGTGCCGGCCGAAGGTGACGCGGATTCATGTCCTACCCTGAGTGCGAAACAGTGTGATCGAGCGCGATAGCCCGCGCGAGTTCTCGTCGCCGCACTTTGCCACTTCCCGTCATGGGAAAGACATCGAAGAAGCGAACGAGATCGGGAGTCTTGTATGCGGCCATCGTTTCTTTCGCGAAGCGTTTGATCTCGCTTCCTGTGATGACCGCGCCTTCAACCGGCACAATGCACGCGCACACCTGCTCCCCCAGCACATCATGGGGAACGCCGATCACGCAGACATCGTCTACTGCTGGATGCGCTCGGAGCCGATCCTCCAATTCACGCGGGTAGAGCTGGTTGCCCCCGCGCGAGATCGTCTCCTGCCGCCGTCCAAGAATCTTGATGTAGCCATCCTCGTCGATGATGCCAAGATCGCCGGTGAGAAAAAATCCTTCCGGCGTATGCACCTTGGCGGTTTCCGCCGGCATACGCAGGTAGCCCTGCATCACGCTCGATCCACGCACCACGATTTCGCCGACGGCTTCAGGTCCGTGCAGCGTGCCCGTGCGCATGTCCGCCGCCATCACTTCTACGCCCGGCAGAGCGCGTCCCACCGAATCGAGGCGACGATCCTCGCTATCGGTAAATCTCGTCATCGCCACCGTTGGTCCGGTTTCCGTCAGACCGTACGCGACAAGCACATCACACCAATGGCGCACTTTGCGTACCAACGCTTCGGTCACGGAGCTTCCGGAAATGACGCCGGTTCGCAATGAGCGGAGGCGCGCTGGATCGAAACGTTCGTCGCGCATGAGGAGGTGATACAACGTGGGCACACCGTGCAGCACCGTGATTTGCCTTTGCTCGATGAGCGCCAGCACGCCTGCTGCATCGGAGGCGGGTCGCAACACCAGAGTCGCTCCCGCCACAATCGTTCCCACCATGACGCTGAAGCCGAAAATCGCAAACAACGGTACGGCGGCCAGGACGCGATCATCCGGTGAAAGCTCGACAATCTCGGCACTGCGAACCGCATTTTCTACGACAGCTTGATGCGACAGTCGCACGCCTTTCGGTTTTCCCATCGTGCCCGACGTGTAGATCACGGCGAGGTCGTTCGCGTCGGTGTGCGTGAGCGGACGTGGATACGTGCGGCCGGAGCCACTGGAAAGCAGATCTTCAAACTGAAAGATCCGATCATCGTACCACAAATCTTCGTCACCCACGGTTACGACGTACTGCAGGTCCGGCAGGTCGCCGAGGAGATCCTCGAATCGTTGGAGGAAGTCAACGCCACCGTATTTCTCGATGGTGACCACAGCACTCGCTTCAGCATGTCGCAGTTGATAGCGCAACTCGTGCGAACTCAGTTGCGGACTGACCGGAACGACGACGGCTCCTAACTTTGCGCAGGCGAGGAGTGACACAATCCACTCGACGCCGTTGGGCAAATTTACAGCGACGCGATCTCCTGCTCCCAGTCCGAGCTCGGAAAATGCAGCCGCAAGTGACGACGCTTGCGCATCGACTTGCCCATAACTCCACGTCCGTTCGCCAACCATCGCGAGAGGGCGCTCGGGATGCTCCCGCGCGCGCTGCTCGACCAGTGGAGCGAGGGACCACGACGTTGCCATGCCACTCCAGGATCGACGCGTGCGCCACCGCGCCGGCGGGAATGGGACATGCCGTGCGGGTGTAGCCGCGTAAATTATCCAGTATGAAGGAGATGCGGAAGCCGACCACCCACGCAATCGCAGCCGCGCTGGAAGAGAAACCGCCCGTTTCTCCAGCGCGTAGGGAGCGCACGAGACTGGGCACGCTCGGTCGATCGCGCGCGCGCGCGCGTCGTCGGGCGCCGTTTCGGTCGAGATTGTTCGCAACGTTGCTACTCTTTGCGGTGGTTCCGACCATTGCGGTGACCGCGCTGTGGACGGGTACCGCGAGTCGGGCACTGTCGCTGCTGTCCTCCGGGTCGGCTTGGGAGCGCATAGCACGGAGCGGTGGTGCGGCGGTTGAGGCGGCGCGACGTTCGCCGCTGTCCGAACAGCAACGACAGCTGTTGGATGCGCATGAAACGGAATTACGGCAATCGGTGGAGTTAGCGCGACGATTCGATTTTCTCGCCAACCGCACGATGCGACTCATTGCCGTTGGGGCGCTGTTGGTGGTGGTGCTCGTGACGGTAGGCGCATCACGCGTGGCGGGACATTTGAGTCGACAACTCAGTCGACCGCTCGACGAATTAGTGGGGTGGACCGGGTTGATCCGCACTGGGCAATCCGTACCCGAGCAAACCGAGCGCCGCGGTGCTCCCGAGTTTGAGGTGTTGCGCACAGGCATGCGAACTATGGCGCGCGATCTAGAAACCGGTCGTCAGCAGGCACTCGACGCCGAACGCGCGGAGGCGTTTCGCGAGTCGGCGCGTCGTTTTGCCCACGAGCTGAAAAATCCGCTCACGCCAATTCGCTTTGCGGTCGAGCGGTTGCGGCGAAGCGCGCCGGATGAGTTGCGCGAAACGGTTGAAGTGCTGGCGGAAGAGTCGGCGCGACTGGAAACGATGGCGCGCAGTTTCGCGCAGTTTGGTCGCCTGCCGGATGGCCCGTTGGCGGAGATCGATCTCGCCGAGCTCGTGACGCGCACGGCGAAGAGTGCGGTGCCGGATCGTTTGCGGCTCGATCTCGAGATTTCGCCGGTGTTGCCGCTGGTGATGGGTTATCACGAGCCGCTGGTGCGCGCGGTGACGAACGTGTTGTTAAACGCGGTGGACGCGTGTGGGGTCTGCGGTGAAGAGGCGCATGTCGTCGTGCGCGTCGAGCGCGACGTGTTGTACGGCGAAGACGCGGTCTGCATTGCGGTGCGCGATAGCGGCTGCGGCATTAGTGCAGCAGCGCTGGCGCATATTTTTGATCCATACGTGACGACGAAGCCGGGTGGTACCGGGTTAGGGCTGGCAATCGCACGACAAACGATGACGGCGCATCGCGGTGTAATAGAAGTGACGAGTACTCCGGGTGCAGGTACAGAGATGCGGTTACGCCTTCCAGTTACCGGTGTTCAGGGAGCATAACGATGCGGACGGACCAACAGTCGACAGAGCAGACGGCGCAGCAAACGGCGCAGCAGGCCCGCGCACTCGCGGAACAAGTGCAGACGCAAGCACGAAGCGCGCGCGATCAAATTCGTCAGCAAGTGCGCGACGCCATCCAAGGTGCGAATGAGGGGACGCAGGATGCGGCGCTGTTGGCACAGGGACCTGGCACCGTTGTTTTCCCCACAAACGGCGACAATCCGATTTCCGTGCGCGTTGATGGGAGTGGCATTCACCTCACGCAGAACGGTACGGAAACAATTATTCCGGTGCGCGACGTCGTTCCGCGCGGCGCCGTGCAGATGACGTACGCGCTCTCGGCCGCATTTGCCTTTGTCATCGTTGGCCTTCCACTGGCACGCGCATTTGCTCGGCGCATGGATCGACGAACGGCCATGAAAGGTGTTTCGGCGGAGTTGCAGACGCGACTCGACGCGATGGATCGCAACATCGACACAGTCGCGGTCGAGCTGGAACGCGTGAGCGAAGGGCAGCGCTTCACGTCGAAATTGCTCGCCGAGCGAGCGCATGCGCCGGAGTTTGTGTCAGCGGCACGTGGTGAGATGGTTGAGCGTCCCGTTGGCTGATGCGGCGCGATTGAATTCGCTTTCTCACGGCGGCACGCGCGATGCCTAGCGTCTTAATCGTGGACGATGAGCCGAACATCCGGCGGATGGTTGGAGCGCTTTTAGCGGGCGAAGGATACGATGTACGTGATGCGGCTGATGGAGCAACAGGCCTCGCGCTTGCTGAAGCGCTTGAGCCGGACGTGGCGCTCGTTGATTTGATGATGCCGGGCGAGTTAGATGGTCTCGCGCTATTGAAGCGGTTGCGCGAGTGTCGTCCGGATTTGCCTGTCGTGATGATGAGTGGACGTGCGGCATTGGCGGATGCGGTGCGCGCGACGCGATTGGGTGCATTCACGTTTCTAGAAAAACCGCTTACACCCGAAGGGGTGTTGTTGGCACTCGCGTCGGCGT
>JANYFO010000395.1 GCA_025362635.1 Gemmatimonadaceae bacterium
CCTTGGTTCACTGCTTGGCGCATTTATTGGGGCGTTCGTCGGCGCATTTATTGGCGAGCTGACGGTGCATCGTGATGTGCGGGCTAATCCGACCCGGGTGGCGACAGGCGCGCTGGTGGGGCGTGCGGTCGCGGCGGCGGCGAAGAGTGGTTTTGGGGTAGTGGTAGCGAGCTGGATCATGGCCGCAGCTGTTGTTGGAAGCCTAGCTAGCGGTTGATTACGCACGGCCCCGAGATAGATTCGAACAACGCCCCGTGGATTGTCTCCGGGGCGTTTTTTTTGTGTGCGGACCACGTCTGCGCCCCAAATTTCGCCCTAGACGACGAGAGCCGCATGTTTGATTTGAAAACGCGCACGTTAGTAGTGGTTGGCGCGCAGTGGGGCGACGAGGGCAAGGGCAAGTTGGTGGACGTGTTAGCCGAGCGGGCTGATTGGGTGGTGCGCTATCAGGGCGGCGCGAACGCGGGCCACACGGTCCACATCGGCGAGAAGTCGTTTGTCCTGCATCAGATCCCGAGCGGCATTTTGCATCCGGGTGTGCGCTGTGCGATTGGCAACGGCGTGGTGATGGATGCGGAGACGTTATTCGTCGAAGTGGACGAACTCGTGGCCGATGGTGTCGATGTCGAAGGGCGTCTTTACGTGAGCGAACGTGCGCATCTTGTGATGCCGTATCACAAGCTCCTGGACCGCGCGAGTGCGTCGAGCAAAGCGATCGGCACGACTGGACGCGGCATTGGACCAGCGTACGAAGACAAAGTGGCTCGTCGCGGCGTGCGCGTGTTGGACTTGCGGCACGTCCATCGATTGCGCGAGCTGGTTGCGGCTGGTGTTGAGCGTTCCAATTGGTTGCTCGAGCGTTCTGGCGGCGACGCGCGTGCGTCGATTGACGAAACGATGAGTGCATTGGCCGCCCTTACGCCGCGACTTTTAGCGATTGCGGAAGACGTTGGACTGTGCGTGCACCGCGCCATCAAGAGCGGTGCGGGAGTCTTATTTGAAGGCGCGCAGGGTTCGTTGTTGGACGTCGATCACGGTACGTATCCATTTGTAACGTCGAGCAATACGACGGTTGGTGGTGCTGCCACGGGCGTTGGCATTTCCCCGCTTGCAATTCAGTACGCCTTGGGTGTGGTGAAGGCGTACACCACACGTGTGGGCAATGGACCGTTACCGACTGAACTCGAGGAGCCACTGCACACCACAGTGCGCACGCTTGGCAACGAGTTTGGTGCGACGACGGGGCGGCCACGTCGATGCGGGTGGTTTGACGGGGTGGTGGTGCGTTACGCAGCGCGCGTGAACGGTTTGACGGGACTCGCGGTAACGAAAATGGACGTGCTGGACACGCTCGACCAACTCGCGATTTGCACCGGGTACCGCGTGGATGGTGAACTGCACACTGAGTTCCCCGCCGACGTACAAATGTTGGAGCGCGCTGAGCCGGTGTACGAATGGTATGCGGGATGGAAGCAGTCTACGCAGGATGCGCGCACGTTGGAGGCGTTGCCAAAAGAAGCGCGCGTTTACCTTGATCGGATGGAAGCGTTGTGTGAAACGCCGATCGCTTTCGTGAGTGTGGGCACGAGACGCGATCAGATTATCGGGGTGCACGCGTCCGTCTGATGGCGCCGTCGGCCGCAGTAGAGGTAGTCGACGTTGTCGTCGTCGGCGCGGGACCCTGTGGTCTCGCGTGCGCGATTGCTGCGCAGCGCGCGGGACTTTCGGCCGTGGTGATTGATCGCGGGTCGATTGTCAGTGGCATCGCGTCATATCCCACGTACATGTCGTTCTTTTCGACCGCTGAACGTTTGTCTATTGGCGGTGTGCCGTTTATTGTCGCGACGGAGAAGCCGACGCGTCGCGATGCGTTGGCGTACTATCGCAGTGTGGCATCGTTGCATGCGTTGGATGTGCGGCAGTATGAAACGGTGTTGGAGATCGAGCCGATTGCGGTCGATGAGACGCTGTTGCGATGGATGGTGCACACGCGCGGTCGGTCAGTGGGCGACCGTCAGTATGCGGCGCGCGCTGTGATTGTGGCGACTGGATACTTCGGCAAGCCGAATCGCTTGGGTGTGCCTGGCGAATTGTTGCCGCACGTGCAACACGGATACACGGAGGGACACGGGGCATGGAACGAGCCGGTGGTGATTGTTGGCGGTGCCAACTCGGCGGTCGATGCCGCACTCGATATGTATCGCGCCGGCGCCCGCGTGACGATCGTCCATTTTGGGTCGGAGCTGGACAAAAACGTGAAGCCGTGGGTGCGGCCGGAAATTATGGCGCGTATTACGGAGGGTAGCATTGTGGCGCGCTATCAATCGCGCGTTGTTGCCATTGAACCGGACGCGGTGATTATTGTCGGCCCCGATGGGGAAGTGCGGGTGACGGCGACGCAGGTTTATGCGATGACCGGATATTTGCCGGAGACTGGTTTGCTTGAGCACGTTGGCGTGCCGATTGATGCGGTGACTGGTGTGCCGCAACATGATAGCGCGACAATGGCGACGCCGGTTGAAGGTATCTACCTTGCGGGAGTGATCGCGTCGGGATTTGACGCTAACAAGATCTTTATCGAGAATGGCCGGGATCATGGCGACCGTATCGCTGCGAGTATCGTCGGTCGTGTGTCGTCCTCCGAACATTATTCCTGAGCCACTATGTCCAGCACGCCTGACGTCATGGAAAAGCTTGTGTCGCTCTGTAAGCGGCGCGGCTTCATCTTCCAATCGTCCGAGATCTACGGCGGTGCGGGTTCCGTGTGGGACTATGGTCCCCTCGGCGTTGAGCTGAAGAAAAATATTAAGGATCGATGGTGGCATTCAATGGTGCGGTCACGCGATGACATCGAAGGGCTTGATGCCGCGATTCTTATGCACCCACGCACGTGGGAAGCAAGCGGACACGTTGCCGGGTTTGTTGATCCCTTGGTGGATTGTCGTACCTGCAAGGGGCGTTTTCGTGCGGACAAATTGGAAGATGCCCGTTGCCCGCAGAAGCCGAGTAAGCAGCCCGGTCACGCTGAGCAGTGTCAGCTGACGGACGCGCGCAATTTCAATTTGATGTTTAAAACGCACATGGGTGCGTTGGAAGAAAGTGCGAGCGTTGTGTATCTGCGACCGGAAACCGCGCAAGGAATTTTCGTGAACTTTTTAAATGTGCAGCAGTCAATGCGTCAGAAAGTACCGTTTGGCATCGCGCAAATTGGCAAAGCGTTTCGCAACGAAATTACTCCGGGCAATTTCATTTTTCGTACGCGCGAATTTGAGCAGATGGAGATGCAATTTTTTGTCGAGCCCGGCACGGACATGGCGTGGTTTGATCAGTGGAAGCAGCTGCGCATGGACTGGCATCTGGCGCTTGGGCTATCGCCGGAGCGGCTCACGTTTCATCAACACACGACGGGTGAACTCGCGCATTATGCACGAGCAGCATTCGATGTGACGTTCGATTTTGGCGGTACGTTGGGCTTTCAGGAAATCGAGGGCGTGCACAATCGAGGCGACTTTGATCTCTCGCAGCATCAGCAATTTTCTGGAAAGAAGCTGGAGTATTATGACCAGCCAAACAACAAACGCTATTTGCCATATGTCATCGAAACGTCAGTCGGTGCGGATCGTGTGACGTTAGCAGCGCTGGTGAATGCGTATCGCGAAGAAGCGGTTGCGGGCGAGGACGAAGGACGCGTGGTGCTCGGACTACATCACAGCATTGCGCCAATAAAGGCGGCGATCTTTCCGTTAACAAAAAAGGATGGGCAGCCGGATCTTGCGAAAGCCATCTTGCAAGATCTCCGCACTGCATACGCTGTGGATTACGACGAGACCGGTTCGATCGGAAAGCGCTATCGTCGGCAGGATGAAGTGGGTACACCATTTTGCATCACGATTGATGGGCAGAGTGTCAGTGACCAGACGGTGACGGTGCGTGATCGCGATTCGCTAATGCAGGAGCGGATCGCGGCGGATCAGCTCAAGTCATATCTCGCGACAAAGTTGGTCGGATGATCAGACCAGTCGCGCTTATCACCGGCGCTTCACGGGGCATTGGTCGCGCAATCGCTGAACGACTTGCTGAGACCCATGATTTGATTCTCGTCGCGCGTGACGAGGCGCAACTGCAGGATGTGTCCGTTGCCTGTCAGGCGGCCGGCGCACGTACGGATTGCATCGCGGTCGATGTCACAAACTTTCTCGCCACCGCGGAGCGGCTGACCGGTTTGCACGTTGACGTGTTGGTGAATAACGCTGGCGTGGCGGTGATGAAACCGTTTCTCGACATGACGGCCGAGGAATGGCATCGCATGGTGAACGTCAACGTCAACGCCTTGTACCACGTCACGCGCGCGGTTTTGCCGGGTATGGTGGAGCGTGGCCACGGGCACGTTTGTACGATTGGCAGCACGGCGGGACGCAATACGTTTGTCGGCGGCACGGCGTACGCGGGCACCAAGCACTTCGTGATGGGCTTCAGTGAATCGTTGATGCTGGAAGTGCGCGACGCTGGCGTTGGCGTCTCAGTCGTGATGCCGGGCTCGGTCGATACAGACTTATTTCCGGCAGGCACGAACCGTACGTGGATGCTTGAGCCACGTGATGTCGCTGACGCGGTTGCGTTTGTGGTGCACACGCCGCCGCATATGCTGGTCCATCGCATTGAAGTGCGACCGTTGTCTCCAAAACGGCCGCGCGAAACGAGCACGCCGCAGTCGCATTGAGTGTCGATGTCCGACGCACGTGCGGTTGAACCGCTCGCACTTCGCGAACTACGGGCGGTGCGGGAAATCGCCCACGCGTTTCTTGTTGCGGACGCTCCAAGCGACGTGTATCAGTTTGCCTTAAGTCGCGTTACTCCGCTTCTCGGCGCCGCTTTCTCGTTGATTATGCAGTTGGGTGAGGATGGCGAACTCTTACGTCCTGTCGCGCAGCACGAATGGCCAGCGAAGCATCGCAATTGGATTGGTGCACTGCGCGTGCGCGTCGGTGACGGGCCGAGTGGCGTAGCGGTCGCCGAGCGACGCGTGGTGGAAATTGCGGATTTGTTCGCGGAGCCCTCACTGCATACGTGGTATGATGTGGCCGAGGAGTTGGGTTTTCGATCAATTGTAGCGGCGCCCCTGATCGGCGCGCGCGGGCCTGTTGGAGCAATTGCGTTTTACTTCACCGATGCGACGCAGGTAACGGCAGAGCAGGGTGCATTGGTGCGTTTGGTTGCCGATCAGTTGGCGGCGACGGCTGACAAGTCGGTACTCATTGACGAACTGCGTCGGGCAAATGCCGCGCTTGCGGAAGCAAATGTTGAGTATGAAGCGCAAGCCGCGTTATTCACCGCGCGGCAGCATAGCAATGAAGAATTTGTAGAGACGTTGACGAGCGCACTCACGTCCGCTCTGCACGAGTCGTCGACGCGACGGGATCCGGTCGCCGGAGCCGCGGCGATTGCCCGGGCGGCGCGCGAGCTTGTCTCCATCGAACGCGGTACGGTGGTGCTGGATGAGTCGGACACCGATCCGCGCACTCCGCTGTTAGAAGCGGTGCACTACTGGCGGTCGCGCGCTCGCGACGTGCCGATTCTTATCGGCGAACCAACGGTGCTATTGCCGACGATGCGGACTGATGTCGCGTGGCTCACGCGTTTGCTGGAGTTGGTGCTTGGGCTGGCGATCATTGATGGTGCGACTGCTGAAGCGCTTGTTCATGCAGATGTTGAGCTCGGGCGTGGTTTTGTCGCGCATCGGGTCCGGTGGCGCGTGCGTGCGGCCGACGATGTCGCTCGTCACGCGGATTCTGCGATGACGCCGTTTGATTGGCCGTTAGCGCAAGCCATTGCGAGACGCCTCGGCGGCAAGCTGCAACGTGATGAGGTCGATGCGAATGACGCCGATTGCGGCCTGACGCTGATCTTTCCAATGGAGTTTGCGGAGTAGCGTATCTCTGGTGGTGCCGTCCGACCTGAACCGCGGACAGATTTCCCCTGTGCACCGCTGCTTCGTTTTCGACGATCGTGCCGCAAACCGTCCCTCCATTGACCACATGCATCAGC
>JANYFO010000406.1 GCA_025362635.1 Gemmatimonadaceae bacterium
GCCGCGACGACGATCGTCGTCACCGCAATGCGCCCCTCCGACGACGCGAACACTAACGCCGCGCCAGCGCCGACCGCGCTCACCACACCATCCGCCGAAACACTCACCACACTCGGAGCACCAGACGTCCACGTCACCACACGCTGTCCAAGCACGTTACTGCCTGCATCGAGCGCAACAACGGACAGTCGGAGCGTCCCACCAACGACGAGCGACGCTGTGGACGGATCAATACGCAACGTGGCGATTGGAGAGGGAGTAGCCACCACCGTCGTGGTTCCCGTTTTCCCCTCACTGATCACCGTAATAGTCGCGGTACCAGGCGCCGCTGCAGTCACGGTACCATCGTTGGCCACGCGCGCAATACTCGCGCTGCTGCTGCTAAAAATGATCGGACGTCCGGTCAGCAAATTGCCGGCACCGTCGGTGATTTGCACCGTGAGTCGCACCGACTGTCCGACCGTTAACGCCACCTGCGCAGGCGACACAATCACCGCGCCTACTGGGCGCGCACGCACGCCGATCGACGCCGTGCTCGAACGCCCACCACTCGTTGCCGTAATGGTCGTCACGCCCGGCGTGATACCGAGCACAAGCCCGGATGATGAAACGGTCGCGACGTTGCCGCTGCTCGAACTCCATGTAACGAGGTCGTCCAATCGACCACCCACCGAATCACGCGGCGATGCAAACAATTGCGTCGCTTGTCCAACGACAACACTATCACGTATCGGTGTGAGTTGAACCGACGCGACGGGAACCGACAACACGGTCACGCCGACCGACGCCTTCCGTAGTTCACTCGTTGCGGTCACCGTCGCCACACCGGGCGACAAACCGGCAATCAATCCCGCCACGTCAACAACGACCACACGCGGATCACTCGTTGACCAAAAAATTGGCCGATCACGGAGCAACGCTCCGGCTTCGTCAAGCGCGCGCGCGACTAATTGCACGAAGCCCCCCACCAAAACAATCGCCGTAGTTGGCGAAAGCTGCACGCTGGCGACAGGTCGTGCAGATACCGTCAGTCGAGCCACCGCACTTCGACCATCCACGCTGACCGCGATCTGTACCGCACCACTGCGAATGGCCGTAACCACACCCGCCGCCGAGACCCGCGCCACACTCGTATCACTGCTCGACCAAAACATGCGGCGATCAGTGATTGGCTGATTGTTCTCGTCACGTACGGTCACCTGCAACGCGACACTACTTCCTTCGGCGAGCGTAAACTGCTCGGTCGACAACACCACCGAAGAGACAGGGGATTCCACCGGACGCGGACCGGTCACGTCGGTCATGCCGCGACAGGCGCTCTGTGCACCCGCCCCAATCACGAGAAGTACCGCGGACATCACCCTTCGGGCGAACCTCGATGTTCGCAGCACCGGTGCTGCACAACCGCACGTAACAGACACCCTATCGACCGGCCAACGTGACTCGAGTGGGCCGAGCGTGGTGGTTGCGCGTCCCATCGCCCAACTGTCCTTCCACGTTAAATCCCCAGCAGAGTGTTTCCCCATCAATGGCGGCGCCGCACGTATGCGCACCTGTTGCATTCAGAGAAGCAAATGCGGTGCCGCCGACTACCCGCGTGGGTATGTCACGGTCACTATTTGATCCGTCACCCAACTGTCCGTACACATTTCGCCCCCAACACCACGCCTGACCGCCGCGTGTTCGACCGCAACTATGCACGCCACCCACCGTCACTGACACAAAACGTACGCTTGTATTCACCCGCGTCGGCACACTTTGATCGGTCGTCCCACCGACGCCAAGCTGTCCCGCATTATTCTTGCCCCAGCAGTAGGCCTCGCCAGTGTCCGTCACCGCGCACGTATGTGTACCGCCAGCGGCGATGCTCGTGAACTTGAAATCGCCATTAACGACGGTCGGGCTGCGTGCATCAACGCGCGCGCCATTCCCTAACTGCCCGCCCACGTTTGCGCCCCAACAGCGCGCCGTGCCGTCGCTGCCAATGCCGCAACTGTGATTCCATCCCGCCGTTACCGACACAAAACGCACGGCGATACCTACAACGACGGGAGACGAACGCATTGACGTACTGCCGTCACCCAACTGCCCGCTGCTGTTCGCGCCCCAACACGCGACATCTCCGCTTGTCGTGAGGCCACACGTGTGCGACAACCCTGCGCGGAGCACACGAAACGACAGATTGCCGGACACGCGCACCGCGGCGCTACGCGACGTGGTCGTTGCATCGCCGAGTTGTCCTTTGTCATCCAAACCCCAGCAGTATGCGTCGCCGCCTCGCACCACACCGCACGTATGCGCGAGTCCGGTCGTGACCGAGACGAATGTCAGATCGCCAACGATCGGTCCCGGCACATCGCGCGATTCTACGTCGCCGTCGCCTAACTGTCCGCGTTCGTTCGCGCCCCAACATTGCACCCGCCCAGCAACAAGCGCGCAACTGTGACGGCCACCCGCAGCGATCACACCGGGATCATCCGTCGCGCGCACGGCATCTGGCCTCGGCGTCTCCATTGCAGGCGGCGCACTGATCGGAGCGATCACACTCGACGCCGCGGCATTCGGCACGATTGCACCAAGCGCAGCACGAGCCGCATGACGCGCGGCACGCCGCATTAAGGCGTTTGCGATAGAGTCCGCGAGAACGGAATCTCCGGACCGCTGCGACACTGTCGATCGTGCAAGTGAACTCAGTCGCAAAGAGTCGGTACGTGCGGCAATGGACGAATCACCAAGTGTTCCGTTTGCGGTCTGCGTCGAATCGTTGATCGACGGCGCAACAACATGCACTTCAACCGCACGCGAATCGGCTAAAGTGACAACCGGACGATTGTGCGCCGGAAAGAGTAGCGCGCGCTGCGAGTATGTTGCAACGCCGCCGCCAAGCATGACGGCGACACCGAGCATACTCCACAATTTGACACGGGAAGTGGGCGCCTTCACCGTCGCCCAAGAGGGTGCATCATCCTCCGGCTCCGATTCAGTCACGACAGCGGCGACACTGCGCGACGCACCGACAACACTCGCCCCACCGCTCGCCTGCACGTGACCGTCTATGGGACGCGCAAAACGCACCGTCGCTGCTCCCGAGGCATCACGCAACACGGGTTTTATTTTTGGTGCTGACTTCAGCGCATCTCGACGACGCCGATGCGACTCCTCCCACTGCCGCCAATCACTCGGCACAACCCAATGATTGAGCGCCGAAAGCAATCCATCCGCACCGGCCCAGCGCGCTGACGCTCGCTTCTGCAACATGCGCTCAATGATGTACTGCAGGCGGGGCGGCACAACGCCCGGACGCAATTCGTCGATCGCGGTGAGCTCTTCATTTTTCTGTTTGAAAATAACGCTATATAGCGCCTCACCTTCCCACGGACGTTCCCCAGACAGCATTTCCCACGCAACCAGACCCAAACTGTATAAATCCGAACGCGCGTTGGGCGGCGCGCCGTCGATCTGTTCCGGCGCCATATACGATGGTGTGCCAATCGCCGCGCCGTCCATGGTCAATCGCGAATCGAATTCGGTCGAATGTGCGATACCAAAATCACTCAGCAGCGCGCGGCCTGTACCTGAATCGAGAAAAATATTTTCTGGTTTTACATCACGATGGACAACACCGTTTGCGTGCGCATAGGCCAAGGCTTCTGCCACATCTTTCAACACACGTTCCGCACGTTCGGCATCAAACGGGCCATCGTCAGCGATGGCCTGCTTAAGCGTACGACCGGGAATGAGTTGCATCACGAGCGCGAGTCCGCCGCCCCGCAGCCGCGAGACCGCATGCACCGTGACGATGTTTGGATGCTGCAAGCGGGCGACGGTGCGCGCCTCGCGCGCCAGTCGAGCAAGCGCTTCTTCGTCCGACATGCCATGTCGCGGACGGACCACCTTAATCGCAACCTCGCGGTGCAGCGCGCGATCCCGCGCGCGATACACAATCGCGCTACCGCCGCGGCCGAGTTCGCTGAGGAGCGTGTAGGCGTCTTCGAGGTCGTGCACCTCACTGTCGTCACGCTCGTCGATCATCGCGCTCGTGCTACTCCACGCCTACAATGGCTGGAAGGAAATAATTCAGCGATTTCTGAATGTGAAAAGTACCTCGCCCATCTCAATTCTGGCACCGTCGTTTAACGGTTGTTCCTCTTCAGCTGGAAGCACGGCGCCATCAAGCACCACTGGATTGGTCTGCGACAAATTGCAGAGCGACCAGCGTCCATCTCCGAAGCGGAGTCGAGCGTGCAAACGACTCACCGTTTGATCGTGCAGTTGAATGTGCCGGTACAGTTCGCCTTCACTTCGCCCGAACGTCACCTCCGTGCCATGAGGTCCGGGAACGCGTACGAACCGAATTTCTCGCCCGGTGTCTTGTCCGGAGGCAATCTCCAGGCGACCCGGCAAAAACTGAAGCGTCCCCTCAGCGGGCACGCTGAAGCGAAGCAATTGGCCTTCAATCATTGTACCGGCGACGCCGTGCGCCTGCACCGCCGCACCAGTGGCCGACCCGAACTCACGGTCACCCACACGCGGCCGAGCCGGTGGCGCATACGGCGCAAATGATGGAGCCGGACTTGTCATCACGGGCGCCGCGTCATGACGTATCGTGGAAAAAGTACGAATGGATGGACTGATCCCTTGCGGCTGAACGTGCGCGACGGAAACCGACTCTGGCTTCCCCATGGAGTGCATTCGTACCACTCCTCCGCTCATAACTCCGTCGCCTGCAGTTGCCTCATTATTGCTGAGTCCGCCAAAGAGCGGGAGCGCGCCCGATTCGTCGCGATCAAACGAGCGGACACGGTTCATCCATCCAATCAATGCCGCCGCGATGACGAGCACGATCGCGCCGATGGCGGCGAAGAGAATGACGAGTTCATACGACATGATGTAATCTGTGCGAACGCATCCGCGACGCCAATGCGGCGACCGCTACCCGATCACATCACCGCAGGGAATCATTCAGTATGCTGACCACACGAAATTGAGGATACGCCAGTGAAAGGCGGAAAGGGTGGACAAGGGCGCAAGCGTTCGGGTACACGGATGACGACCAAGGTCAAGCGCGACGGCGATTATAAGCCGGGCGCATTGGGTCGCGTGAATCCGCATCCGACGGGAGCAGACGCACATCACAAAAAGGAAGTGAAAACCACCACGAAGCTTGGTGCCGTGCGACGGCCGGATGATGACTAGCATCGTGACGTCTGATGTAGAGTGGCCACGAAGACGTGCACCAAGGTTGGTATAAACGCACAAACGGCCGCCGGGTGGGCGACCGCTTGTGCGTTTGGTCATTCGTTACTGCATCGGGACGGCGGGATTTGAACCCGCGAC
>JANYFO010000411.1 GCA_025362635.1 Gemmatimonadaceae bacterium
ATCGCCCCGGTGGCACGACCCGTCGAACCGACATTTTGGATCGCGCCTCCAATCACCAGGCCGTAGAGACCGGTGTTGAACTGCGTACCGATGTCGCCAGCGAACCACGTTGTGTTCGCGTCCGGAATGCCTTCGGAGATGTACTTGACTTGCGCACCGACCGAGAGCCGATCCGTCAGCCGCTTCGAGAAGCCGACGCCTGCTACAGTAGATGTCCATTGGAATACGTTGCCGCCAAGACGATCACCGAACGGGTTCGTTTCGGTGGTGCGTTTAATATCTCCAGAATTCAGACTGTTGAAGTGCACTCCAAGCACGCCACCCAACGCCGGAATGGACAGCGCCGCATACGACTGCGCGAGGCCGAGATCACCGTACAAATTCTGACGCCCAGCAACGGCGGAAAACCCTTCTGACGTTGCAGCGCCCGCGGGATTCCAATACCACGCGGTTGGTCCGTTCACGGAGCTCGCGATGGCACCGGCCATCGCGCCTCCACGTGCACCGATTCCGATATGCAAGAAATTGGCGCCGCGCGTACCCTGTCGATTGGGCGTATCCTGCGGCGTTGGAAGAATGCCGCCAGGCCCCTGAGCGCGCGCGGAAGCGCTCAGAAGCAAAGTGGCAGCGCTCAAGGCGCTGATGATGCGAGAGATTTGCATCGCTGCTCCGTTAGCGAATGATCACGAATTTGCCACGCTGCACTTGATCCTTACCGGATCCAGTTGCAGTGAGCACATACAGATAGAGACCAGACGCCATATCAGTGCCTTCGCGTGTGCGAAGATTGAACGGCAGGTCGCCAGATGTCGAATTGTTGCCAGCGTACGTGAGATCACTCTTGGTCCACGTCAATTCTTGAATGAACTGACCGGAGACCGAGTAAACGCGCAGCACACCGTGTTCGGGAACGTTCGTGAAATAGATGCGCGGCACACCGAGTCGCGTACCATCCACTAGATCGAGATCCGATCGTACCAGATATGGATTTGGAACGACGGACACCTTAGCAAGATCAGCTTTCGTGATCGTCGGCTTTACGCTGTACGGAGTCGCGGTGAGCTGCAACGCAGAGCGCGCGTCGAAGGTGCGCGTCAGTTCGAACAACTGACGCCACGACGGCTGCACCGCCAAGTATCCACCAGCCGTTGATGCGCCACGCGAAAGAATGACCAGCGGATTACAGGAGCTCGCGTCGTTGGCCGGACGAACACCCGTGCCGTTGTTACCACCAGTGCACGCGACGACAAACTTGTTCAAACCAATCGAATCGACGAGCACGGGAATCGGACGGAAACCGTTAGAGCCATCGGGCTGCACCACCACAAACTTCGCGGCACCCGTTCCGACGGAACTATCACGTTCCACCTTTTGCAACACGATCAGCGTATCACCCGGCATCCAAAGCGAATCGGGCACGGACACTCGCACCGTGTCGTTGCCAGACCCAAGCAAGCGTGTGTTCCCGACGCCGCCTTGGGCAATGGTCTGTCGCGCCTGCATGGCAAACTTCACCTGCTCTTCGCGACCACCATCAGGATCGGTGAACTTCATCGTGAATGGCACGCGCACGCGCACCAATGGACGCGTCGCCGGAGCGCCAACGAGCGCTGCAACAGCCGCCGATGTTTCCGTGAACGTCGTGGATTTCGCAGCAACATCAAGCAACGACGTTAAAACGGTGCCTTGTAGCGACGCGATCGGATCGAGATTGAACGGCGCTTGCGATCCCCAAGGATCGGTTTGCCACGTCAGGTCGTAGCGACCGCCCTTAATGCGCTTATTTCCAACAAGCGCGCCAGTCGTGACTGTGGTAAAAGTGCCTTGCACTTGCGGGACAAAAGTGCGCGCTGCACCCGACAACGTATCGCCTTCTTTCCGAACGACGAAATTCCGATCTCGCAGCACATTGTTGCTCAATCGTTCTTGCCGGAAACCGTTCGCGGTGTTGGAGGAATCATCAGGCTGCGCCGTAAAGCCTGGATAGAGCGGCGATCCCACCTGATCACGAACCTGGTTGCCACCATTGGTGCCAAATGGATCGTTGATCGCGAAGATCGGACGATTGTCCGCCGTCACCCACACATAGCCCGGGTAGGCAGTCGTGGCGTTGATCGTATCAACGAAGACACGCGCAGAGCCACTAAATCCACGTGCCGTTCCCGGCAGCAAATTGATGCCGAGTCGGACAGGAATGTTGAGCGCTGCGGAGAATACTTGCTCACGCGCCAGGAAATTGGCCTGCGGTGTCCCGGTCGCCGACGTCGCGGCGTTCGGTAGCACGTATCGCGCACTGACGGTGGAGTTGGTAGCGCGAGTGAGTGTATCGACCGTTTTCCGAACGATGAACTGATTCGCAAACACCAATCGCGTGGTGCCGTTCACGTCATTCGACACGGCTTGCAGGAGCACTGGCTGCGTGGATTTACCAACAAGCGTTGCCGTATCGACGCGAGCAAACTGTCGTCCCGCGGCGTTGGTGATCGGAGCGTAGATCGTCAGCGACGCCGGACCGGACGTTGCAAACGCGGAGTTGATGGTGTCGAGCGGGAAGCCCAACGCATCTTGCACATTCGTGATAACGAGACCTCGACCAGCCACAGAATCAACGATACGGAAGTTTGCATCGGAGAACCCACGCGTTCGCGTCACGAACGAATACGTATAGGTGCGACCTGCCTGAAGTGCCTCGCTATAGTTTGGCGTTTGCGGCACGCCGTTCACATACGCAACGGTCGCGACAGGACGCCACGAAAATGCTGATTGCGCTGCATCAATGACACGAATGGGCGCTGACGTACAGGTCGCTGAGTTACCCGTGGTGTTCGTGAATGTGACGCCGGCGTCGCACGATTTAAAGACGTAAACCAGCGCCAAGTTGTCGTTCGCGCGGGCGCGCAGCGAGTCGAGCAAGCCGGGATTCAATCGCAGCAAGCGACGTGTGTTCGCGTCTCCGGCCAGTGAGTCCGCGCGCACTTTATTCACCAACCCCACCATGAATGGGTCGATAGGACTGATCTGCGGATAGCGTACGGTCAACCGCGAGCCGATCGTCGTCGCCGCACCAACCGTGATCGAGTCAAGCAGTTCCGCCGACTCAATCGTGTACGACAAGCCCGCTTTTACCTGCGGATACGCGATCGGCTGGGGACCTGCGTAGTTCGTGCGATAGGCTTCGGTCAATCCTTCGATGGTCTTGCGCGTGCTCACCGAATCGGGTGACCACGAGAATGCAAAAAGAAATTGCGTGGTGTCGTTGGCTTTGAGCTTGAACGGACCAGCGCTGACGGTGCCGAAGATGTTGCCGTACTCGTTACGCCATCCACCCGCGACCGAGTCGGAATACACGGCGGCACAACCCAGCGAGCCACAGCCTGGCACCGCAATGGTGTCTTGCACGCCATCGTGATTGTAGTCCCACTTACCAAACGGACGACCGTTGGCCGGATTCGTTGTAGTACCCGGTACAAACTTGCTGAATTTCACACCAGCGAGCGTGGTCGGAAACGTGCCATCCCATTGCTCAGGGGTGACCATGCCGGTGTAGTTATTCAGCGTAAAGTCGGACGGATTTCGCCCGTCCATAAAGTCGTCTTCCTTCGACGCCAGATAACCGAAGCCTGCACGCGTAGAACGCGTCATCGCCTGACTCGATCGGCCCACCGAACCCGGATGCGAATGGTTGAACGTGATCGTGTCTCCAGCCGACAGACTGCTGGGATTGTAGTACGGATCGGCTGGATCTCGCGTGAAGCGCTTGTTGCGAACGTCACCCAGCGGAGACTTGAGCCAAGTCATTGTGTAAACGCCGGCGCCGAACGCGTCACCACTCTGACAGCCGCCAAGCGTCGTGTTCAAATAGCGCTTCGGGAAAGATGTCGAACAGTTGTTGCTCGTGTTTCCCTTGGCCATGAAGACCGTGTTCGAATTAAAATCGAAGTAGAATGACGCATACTGACCGCCAATACCACCCATCAAGATGCCAGGGGTAAGACCGAAGTACAGCGAGTCATAATCGATGCCCGTGCCATAAACGGACGCGGACTTATTGACCATCTGCACTTGATAGAATTGCGTGTTGCGCGTTGCCGGTGCCGAGAACTGCCAGCTGTCCATGCGCAGTTCGAGGCCGAGCGGATATCCGTTGTCGAGCGGTGCGCCCGATCCACCCGGAATAACAGAACCCCATCGCAAACGCTGCTCGCGATAATAATCGCTCATAAAACCGTACACACTTTGCGTGCCGAGGTAGTCGGTGGCATTCAAGCGTGAACGTGAAAGACGCCAATCATCCCACCGGAATCCACTCTTGTCGCCGTTAAACGTGTTCAACCACACCGAATCGGGAACGGTGAGCTTGCCACGAAACCCTTCCGAGCCCCACGTGTCTGGACAGTCTTTCTGTGCGAGCAAAGAGAAACCAGTGTTTTGGTACGTACCACCGCCGTCAGCACGACACGACGAACCAGCGTCCGACGTCACGCCGGAAAATGACTTGCCAAATTGCGCATCCGCCGCGCCCCAACGACGATTGCTGCTCACCAACGTTTCCCATAACAACGTCGTGTAACCGAGCGACCCAGTCATGTTGTTGATGCCGGGATTAATGGCGCGAATTTTCCTGAATTCCGATGGAGGCGCGGCGCCCGCAAATCCCATCTGGAAATATTGAAAAAAACCGCCTACGGTTGGACTAACGTTGTAATGGCCGCGTGTTTGATCGTTTTGGTTTTGCGCGTTCGGACCACCTTGATTCACTACGCCAGCACGGAATTGCCCCGTCATGCGTAACGTGCCAAAGGCCAAGTCTTCTGCGGCAAAGAGATCAAATCCACTCTTCGGCGAGATGGGGATCTGCTTCATCGTACCGTCTGGCTGCAGATCATCCAGGTGCGTCACCGGTGCCTGCTGACGCACTTGCGCGTCAGCCGTGCCGGGCAATGCAGACGACGAGATACCGGTCAACAGACTCACAGCCATGACGATGCGCGTTACGCGACGCATCTCAGCCGTTCGAGTCCGCTCCGAGAAACCATTGATATGAAAACTCATGAGCTTAGCGCCGTCCACGTTCAAAAGTTGACCGACAGGCCAGTCGCGAGGCTACGACGGGCGCCGATGTACTCGGGCTGGTCGAAGGCTGTCGACGTGTTGTCACCTGCATTACCAATGCGACGATTCGCAAAATCGCGAAGGCCGGCGTCGCACGTGCCGGTGTTGTTGAAGACCTGCACGCAATTCCGGCGATCGAGCAAATTGTTCACGCGCAAGAAACCCGAGTAGCGCAAGCTGCCGATGCGAAAGGCTTTGTCGACGAGCAAACCAATGTCTTGCGTTGACGGCTGACGCGCAGAGTTCACGTCGCCTTGATTGAGCGAACCGATCGCTCCGGCTGCACTGCCGCGCAGCGGCGTATACGGAATGCCAGACGTAAAGTTGTACGTGAGCGAAGCGCTGGCATTGCGCAGGAGCTTGCCCGCGTTAAGCGGCAAATTCGGGATGTCGTTTCGCACGCGATAAAACAACTGCACATTCAAACGCTGCGTCTGATCAAGATCGTTCAACGTTTCAACCGTCTGCGCGCGAAGCGCTTCGTCGGTGCGCGAGATTTCGTTCGCGCGTTCCGGCGGACGAGCGCTTTGCGTGGAGCGTCCGAGGCCATAGTTGATGTCGTAGCCCCAGCGATCGGCGAGACGACGACGGAACGCAATTTCAACACCGCGCGCCGACAAAAAGTCGCCGTTCACAATCACGTTGTAGACGGGCAGCGAGCCCGCATAGGTTGATCCAATGTCTTGTGGCGCGCGACTCGCGCGGATACCGGTCAGGCCAGTTTCCGAGCGATTAAACACCGCGACCTGAATAGAATAGTTGCGACCAACTTCACCAGAATATCCGACTTCAAACTGCTTGGCTTCTTCAAGCAACAAGCCCGGATTGCCAACAAATGACGGATTGTCGATCGACAAGTTTGGCGTGCACTCCTTCGTACCCGGCTTAACCTGGTTGGCCGAGCAATAGTTGTCGCCAGCACCGGCAATGGTGCCAATACCCGTGTTGCGATACGTGTTGCCGTACAGTGGTACCATCGTGTAGCGGCCACCATTAAAAAACACTTGCGACTTTTCCGTTAACGGAAACGCGACGCCAACACGTGGGCTAAACGACGTACGCGCCGGCGACTGGCGAAAGTCGTCGAGCTGCGCGATGGACGTTGCCGTATCGAGCAATACCGCGCGCTGTGTGTTTTTATCGATGGGCGAGGCCGCGCAACCAGCGAGGCCGTAGGGCTGGCCAGCGGCATTCACCAACTTCTTTCCGTTTACAGTCGCACCGTTGCACACTTCGCGTGCCGTGGTGCCGTTGGTTGGATCGAACGGATTTGACAGCGCCAATCCGCGCGCACGATTGTAATCGAAACGACCACCCAACTTGATCGTGATAAAATCGTATTCGATAAGACTTTGCACGTACGCCGCGGCTTCAGTAGGCTTGCCGCGATACACTTGGGCCACAAGATTCTTCAACCCCGACGTTGTGCTCGCGTCCTGCTGAATGTCGCTGTACACAAAGTCATGACTGACAAACTGCGCACCAAACTGGAGATTGTTGTGATCCGTGAACTGCGACTGCACATCAGCTTTGAGCGTGCGCGTGGTGTACTTCTCACCACCGTACACGCCGCTGGCTAATCCCTGATACGGTACGCGATCACAACCTGTAAAGCCGCCGCAAATGGATAGAAACGATTGATCGAAGTTGCCGTACGCGAACGGACCCGGTATGCAGGTACCAAGGAAAATTGGGCACGTCACGCGCTGAAAATCCGTCTGTGCGGCACGCACCGTCACGTTGGTCCGACCAAAACGTTGTTCGAGCGACGCAATCACGAGGCGACCGTTATCGCGTACCGACGGCTGCAGCAAATCACGCGACTGCCGATTGTCGGCGCCGGTCAGAATTTGCAACGAATCCGCGCGATTGTTTACCAATGCCAACGGATCGCCACGATACGCAAACAAGAAGCGACGATCATAGCCGCGATTCTGTCGCTCCGAGCCCGCACCGGTGATTTTAAACGTGGTGTTGGCGAATGGTTGAAACGTCAATTTTCCAACGACGGATGAATTCTGCGTACCGCCAAAACCTTGCCACCCTTTGGACAAGTCCTTTTGCGACACCGCGAGAATGTCGTTCAGTACCACCGGCGCATTCGCCGTGTACACGTCGTTGTCAAATTGTAACACGCGCTGCGCTTCACTCTGCACTTGGCCAGCGATGGCATACCGCACCTTCGTGTTCGTGCCCGGCACGGGACCCGACAGATAACCGCGCAGCAAATTGAATCCCTTCAATTTGTCTTGCGCGGTGCCAAACACGTTGCCTGGCAACGTCGAGTTTTGAAATTCTACTGATCCCGCAACTTCGGATCCGCCTTCACGCACCGCTTGGTTGATGACACCCGCCAGCGCATTGCCATACTGCGGCTCCATTGCACCGCGCTGAAAATCGACTTGCTGAACAGCCACCGCGCTCAAGGCGATCGCGTCGCTACCAAACAACGGATTGTTAATCGCAATGCCATCGATCATCGACAGCGTCGCACCACCACGACTCCCGCGCACACGCGTCGTTGGCGTGGTGCTGCGTTGGTCCTCAGCCAGCGAAACAATCGACGTGTTGTCGGGCGTCTGCGTAAAACCCTGCTGCAGCGCCAACACACCGGCAATGCTCGTGACCGGCAGCGAAGTGATCTGTTCCGCAGTGATGGTCGTGCGCGAACCAACTTGATTGCGCTCAACAAGCGGGACTTGATCGGCCTGTACCGTGATCGCCTGCAACGTCGTGTTCGAAGCGCGAAGTTTAAAATTTTGTTCGCGCGTGGCGTCGATCGAGATCTGGACATTAGTCGCCGTCACGCTCTGGTAACCCAATCGACGCGCTTGCACCGAATAGCTGCCCGGTGACACCTGGATAATGAAGAATCGTCCACTCGCGTTTGTCGTATTTCCTAGCGTCGTACCCTGCACCACCACAGCAACCCCTTCAATGGGCTTGCCTGTCTCTGCATCCACAACCACACCAGTCAGCTTACCGGTTTGGGCCTGCGCGACGGTGATCGGCGCTACAAGGGCTGCGCCCAGAAGCGTCGCAACTAACCACCGACGACGTCCGAGATTCCTCATCTGCTCCTCCAAGAGGTGTTGCCACGGTCGATCGCTCAGACAGGAGGATTGCCCTCTCTGAACGGGTGCAACGTCGCGCTCGTGCCTGCTTCGGAAACTCTGCGCCACCGATTGGGTACAAACACGACACTGAGGGTGACGGGACACGCGCGGCACGCGCCCATCATGACGGGACGTAGGGGACGCTCATCTCTGAGTGTTCCCTATAGCTGCGGCAAGCTAGCGTCGGTCACAACCCTGTCAACGTTTAACTCACCTTAACTACTATCTGGTGACAACCGCAGAATTCCGTTGCGCGTCACCGTGTCAAGCATTCGTCAAAAGTAAGCGCGCGACACGGGGATTTATCCCATGTCCCGCGCCTTTCTGCACCCGGCCGCAGCGGCGGCTCGCCAAACACCGTCCTGTTTGACGAACCCCGCTCCGACACTCGCGACTTTACGCCGCGGGAACTCCCATCTCTTGCGCACGCTCCGTCACGACGCGGACACTATCGTCCACGACCTGCAAGAAGCCGCCATCAACTGTAAAGCGCCGTTCGCCTTCGGCAGTTTCCACCCGCAAGATACCACGGCCGAGTACGGTCATCAACGGGGCATGCATGGCCAAAATGCCAACCTCTCCGTCAAATGCTGGTGCTACGACCGCGCGCGCGGAACCGCTGAACAACACCCTCTCCGGCGAAATCACGGACACCGTTAACGGAGTGTTCACCGATTAACCCTGCAGCTTCTTCGCGTTGGCGACCACGTCATCCACGCCGCCGGCCATAAAGAATGCTTGCTCGGGCAACGCATCAAACTCGCCAGCGCAAATGCGCTCGAACGACGATATGGTCTCTTCCAACTTCACGTACTTGCCCGGAATACCCGTAAACTGCTCGGCGACCGCGAACGGCTGCGACATAAAGCGCTGCAAACGACGCGCACGGCCAACGATTTTTTTGTCGTCTTCAGACAACTCGTCCATACCAAGAATGGCGATGATGTCCTGCAATTCTTTGTAACGCTGCAAAATACGCTGCGTTGTGGTGGCCGCCGTGTAATGACGCTCGCCGATGTACTGCGCGTCGAGAATACGCGACGTCGAATCCAGTGGATCAACGGCCGGATAAATACCAAGCTCGGTGATTTTACGATTGAGCACGACCGTCGCATCTAAGTGCGCGAACGCGGCGGCTGGCGCTGGATCGGTGAGATCGTCGGCCGGCACGTAAATGGCCTGCACTGAGGTGATCGACCCGTTACGTGTGGAGGTAATGCGCTCCTGCAAGTCGCCCATCTCCGACGCCAACGTGGGCTGATATCCCACGGCGCTCGGCATGCGGCCGAGCAAGGCCGACACTTCCGAACCCGCTTGCGTGAAACGGAAAATGTTGTCGACGAACACGAGCACATCCGCATTCTCAACATCGCGGAAATATTCAGCAACGGTCAGCCCTGACAACGCCACGCGCAAACGTGCACCGGGCGGCTCGTTCATCTGACCGTAAATCAACGCGACCTTATCGAGAATTCCTGCTTCCTGGAACTCGAGATACAAGTCGTTACCTTCGCGCGTGCGCTCACCCACGCCACAGAACACGGACTTTCCACCGTGCCCCTTTGCGACGTTGTTGATGAGTTCTTGAATGATGACGGTCTTGCCGACGCCGGCACCGCCGAAAAGCCCGATTTTTCCACCCTTCACAAAAGGCGCAACAAGATCGACAACCTTAATGCCTGTTTCAAAAACTTCGGTCTTTGGCTCGAGTTCCGTGAAATCAGGACGCTTGCGATGAATGGGCCAACGCAATGCGGTGGCCGGAATGTCGACGCCGTTATCGATTGGCTCGCCAAGAACGTTGAGGATGCGACCTAACGCCGGTGCACCGACCGGCACCGAAATCGGCGCGCCAGTATCGATAACATCCATACCACGCGTGATGCCGTCGGTGCTCGACATGGCGACGGCGCGCACTTGATTGCGACCAATATGTTGCTGCACCTCCGCGACCACCGAGATGGCTTGGCCACTTGGCGCGATGGCCTTGATGCGCAGCGCGTTGTAAAGCTCAGGCAGTCCATCAGTCCCGAATTCGACATCGATGACGGGGCCGATGACCTGAACGATCTTGCCTAACGTGATTGGTGCGACAGTAGTAGCCATGAGACGAATGCGTTGGAGAATGAAGGTCGCTTACTATTGCGACTACAGCGCGGCCGCGCCGCCGACGATCTCGGCGATTTCCTGCGTGATTTGTGCTTGGCGCGCGGTGTTGTACGTACGCTTCAACACTTGCAGCATGTCGGTAGCGTTGTCCGTCGCGTTCTTCATCGCGGTGCGTTGCGCGCTCTGAAAACCTGCTTCGGTTTCTGCCAGCGCCCGATACACCGCGTTACGTACATACGCGGGCAACAACGCTTCAAGAATTTCTTCGCCTGACGGTGCGAGCAGAAAGTCGCGCGTGACACCTGCGCCTGTCGGCGGTGTGACTGGCAACACCGCATCCGTTGCTGGAGGTGCCATGAGTGCCGACTTGTATTTGGTGCCCGTGACGTACACCGCGTCGAGCTCACCCGAGGCGAAACGCGTCATCAGCGCGTCAACCAACGACGCCGCATCGGCCGCGGTTGGCTTGTCGGTGATGTCGGTGCGCTGCGTGGCAATGTCCTTCCCGAGGTATCGGAAATATCCAATGCCCTTCTTGCCGACGATGTGCATCTCAACAGCAATGCCACGCGCTTCCCACTCGTTCATGCGGGCGCGCGCTTCTTTGATGAGGTTGGCATTGAACGCGCCGCACAGTCCACGATTCGCGGTGAGCAACAACAACGCCACTTTTTTTGGCTGCGCTGGACGACGGAGCAACGGAAACTGTTGCGCCAATTCTGGCGTGTAGAGCTGACCGAGCATGTCGCCGAGTGCCATCGCGTACGGACGCGCGGCCGCGACGCGATCAGTCGCGCGTTTCATCTTTGATGTGGCCACCATTTCCATCGTGCGCGTGATCTTGCGCGTGTTCTCGACGGACTTGATGCGACCCTTCAGTTCGCGGCCTTTGGCCATGGCTTACAGACTCTTTCCGTACTGCTCGATCGCGCGCTTGAGATCGGCTTCGGTGTCCTTTGACAACGCCTTGCTCGTGCGAATTGCATCACCCACCTGCGGAAACTGCGCACGAGCGAATTCGAGGAAGCCCTTTTCCCAAGCGCGGATTTGCGTGACCGGCAATGTGTCGAGCAAGCCAGTCGACACGGCATAAATCACCATGACCTGTTCTTCGAAACCGAGCGGCGCGTATTGCCCCTGCTTCAAGATTTCGACGGTACGTGCGCCACGATCAAGCTGACGTTTCGTGGCGGCATCAAGGTCGGACGCGAATGCCGCAAACGCTTCGAGTTCGCGATACTGCGCGAGATCGAGCCGCAGACGGCCGGCGACGCCTTTCATTGCCTTCGTTTGCGCAGATCCACCGACACGCGACACTGAGATACCAACGTTCACTGCGGGACGAACACCGGCGTTGAACAGGTCGGTCTCGAGGAAGATCTGACCATCCGTGATGGAGATAACGTTGGTCGGAATATAGGCCGATACGTCACCAGCCTGCGTTTCAATAATCGGCAACGCGGTCAGCGACCCACCGGCCTTGATGATGACTTTGCCGTCACACACCGCATCGTCTTCGCGCAACTTGGCCGCGCGTTCCAGCAAGCGGCTGTGCAAATAGAACACGTCTCCCGGATACGCTTCACGACCAGGCGGGCGACGCAACACAAGCGAGATCTGCCGGTATGCGGCAGCCTGCTTCGATAGGTCGTCGTACACGCACAACGTGGGCTTGCCTTCGTTGTACATGAAGTATTCGGCCATCGCGCAACCAGAGTATGGCGCGATGTAGAGCATCGGCGCTGGATCCGATGCCGAAGCGGCAACGACGATGGTGTAATCCATCGCGCCTGCCTGCTTGAGCTTCTCAACAACCGACGCAATAGTTGACGCTTTCTGTCCAATGGCGACGTACACGCAAATGACGCCTTGTCCCTTCTGATTAATGATCGTGTCAATCGCGACTGCGGTCTTGCCGGTGCCGCGATCACCGATGATGAGCTCGCGCTGACCGCGGCCAATCGGGATCATCGCGTCGATGGATTTGATGCCCGTTTGCAGGGGCTCCTTCACCGGTTGACGCACGATGATTCCAGGTGCCTCGGACTCAACGCGACGCGACATGCTGGTGACGATATCACCGAGCCCATCGATGGGCCGACCGAGTGCGTCGACTACGCGACCGACAAGTGCGTGTCCGACCGGCACTTCGAGGACGCGGCCGGTGAGGCGCACTTCATCGCCTTCCTTGAGTTGGAGGTAATCACCGAGCACAACGGCGCCGATGTTGTCTTCTTCAAGGTTGAGCGCCATGCCCGTGATGACCGTTTTCGTCACGGAGCTGGTAAACTCCAGCATCTCGCCGCCCATGCACTTGCCGAGGCCGTAAATGCGGGCAATGCCGTCTTTGACTTCGAGGACGGATCCGACTTCTTCGACGTTTAGATCGTGGAGATCAGCCGCCTCGATTTCACGGAGGAGGATGTCCTTGATTTCGCCTGGGCGAAGAGCGGTTTGGGTGGTCATGATGCGCGGGCGTGGAAAGCGGGAAGGACGGCTTGGGAGGAGCTTGTGAAAAGTATCACAAGGTCGGGAGATTGGGCAAGGCGGGTGCTGCGGTCACTCGTCAGCGTTGCCGGCTTCGGCGTCGCTTCCCGTGTGCTGGTGATGTTGAAAGCGTTCCAAGAGGTCGACAGCCCGGAGCCTGGTGAGTGAACTCGCGCGGGCACCAACCAGGCGTTGAGTCGTGCTCGAGAGGTGACTCGACGACGCAAAGCCTAGCACCTGAGCGACATCCCGCACATCGTAACCCGCGTTTTTGCAAAGCTCGGCGGCCGCGAACACGCGCACCAAATCGATAACGCGTTTGAGCGT
>JANYFO010000437.1 GCA_025362635.1 Gemmatimonadaceae bacterium
CCTTCGCCCCCGGAATGAGCACGCCGCCGATCAGCAAATCACAGGTCGAAATTTGCTCAAGAATGTTGTGTCGATTGGAGTGAATCAGTTGCACGTTGGCCGGCATCACGTCCGACAGGTAGCGCAGCCGATCAAGCGAAAGGTCAAGCAACACGACCGTTGCGCCGAGTCCCGCCGCCATTTTCGCGGCATTGATCCCGACGACACCGCCACCAAGAATCACCACTTTCGCCGGCGCAACACCGGGAACGCCACCCAACAGCACACCGCGGCCGCCGTACAACTTTTCGAGATACTTGGCACCCTCCTGCACCGCCATACGTCCAGCCACTTCGGACATCGGCGTGAGTAACGGCAAGTCGCGATTGGGCAATTCGACGGTTTCATACGCAATACACGTTGCGCCGCTGGCCAAATGCGCGCGCGTCAGTTGCTCATCTGCGGCAAAATGGAAATACGTGAACAACGTAAGGTTGTCACGTAAGAATCCCCATTCCTTTTCAATAGGTTCCTTCACCTTCAGCAATAAATCCGCATTCCCCCACGCTGTCGCGGCATCAGGAACAATGTGCGCACCAACATCGCGAAACGTGTCGTCTTCAAAGCCGCTGCCGATGCCAGCCCCCGCTTCGATGAACACCTCGTGTCCCGCCGCAGAGAGCGCTTCAGCACCAGCCGGTACAAGTGCAACGCGATTCTCGTTGGTTTTGATTTCTTTCGGTACGCCGATACGCATGATGGGATTTTAGGCAAATAGTGAAACGTCAGCGAACGCCCTTCGGGCCGAGGCTAACTAGAAGATGTTGCGAAGGATCGAAAAACTCACGCGCGATCGACAACACCGTTTCCGCATCGATCGCATCTACCAATGCGAGGAGTTCATCAATGCTGCGGTGTGGCTCGCCGTACAGCGCGGTCGTCGCAGCGCGATACATGCGCGACGATACGCCTTCCATCGACAACACCAACTGGCCCCGGAGTTGACGTTTGCCAGCCGCGATCTCAGCATCCGGCAATCCGTCTGCCACGACGCGCTCGAGCACCTCTCGCACCGCATCGAGCGCCTGTTGTGCCGTGTCCGGCGCGCTCGCGAGGTAGACGCCGTGCACACCCGCATCGGCGTACGACGAACTAAACGTGTACACGCTATACGCGAGCCCCAGTTCTTCACGAACACGTTGAAATAAGCGCGAACTCATACCGCCGCCCAACAGCATACTCAACAACGCAAACGCGTATCGGCGCGGGTCCGCGTGCGCAATGGCGGTGCGACCCAACACCACGTGCGTTTGCGCAATATCCGCACGCTCGATGTGTTGTGCACTCGGTGCGGCCGCGACGGCCGGAGCAACCGCCAACGGCGTCACATCGCCACAAGCACGCGCCAGCCAGCCCGACGTGTGCAACGTGTCCAACAATTGGTCGTGATCCACGCGACCAGAGGCCGCGACAACGAGTCGACCGGTGTGATACGCGCGCTCGTGCAGCGCCCGCAGATGCGACACCTTCAGCGACTTCACGGTTTCGCGCGTGCCAAGAATCGGAAAGCCGTGCGAATGATCACCCCACAGTGCGCGATTGTGCACGTCAAAGATCACGTCGTCCGGCGTATCGTCAACCATGCTGATCTCTTCGAGAATTACTTTGCGCTCGAGTTTGAGATCGGCATCTCGCAGCAATGGCTCAAAAATAAGATCGCCAATGACGGCCGCAGCTTCTGGCAGATGCTCGTCGAGTACGCGCGCCTGATACGAGGTGTGTTCGCGCTCGGTGTACGCGTCCAACGACCCACCCAAGGTCTCCAGCGACAAGGCAATCTCCTGCGCCGTACGCGAGCGTGTACCCTTGAATACCATGTGCTCGAGAAAATGCGACACCCCCATTTCATCGGCACTTTCGTGCAACGTCGCCGCGCGCACCCAGGCCCCAAACGCCACTGACCGCGCTCCCGGAACTTCTTCCGAGAGCACGGTCAGTCCATTTGGCAGATCAGTTCGGCGCAGCCCGGGCAGTACTACCCTAGCGTCTGCCGCGTCCACGATCACCACCACCACTACGTCCACCACCACCACTTCCACCAGCGCTCTCTTCACGACGCGGGCGTTCGACTTCTTCCGGCATACCTTCCGGACGCGGCAAGAGCGCCTTCATCGACAAACGCAAGCGGCCGCGCTCATCACGATCGATCAGCTTCACCGTCACGCGGTCGCCCTTCTTGACCACATCTTCCGGCTTGTCAACACGCTCGTGTTTCATTTCGGAGACGTGCAGCAGCGCTTCGGTGCCCGGCATGATCTCGACGAACGCGCCGAACGCAGTCACCGTTTTCACGACGCCTTCGTACGTTTCGCCAACAATCGCTTCGGCCGTGATGGCCATGACCATTTGACGCGCACGCTCCATCGCCTCACCACCGACGGCGGCAATCGTCACCGTACCATCGTCTTCAACGGACAGCTCCGCACCCGTTTCTTCTTGAATGCCACGGATGTTCTTGCCCTTCGGTCCGATCAGTTCACCGATCTTGTCGACTGGGATCTGCACCGTCACGATGCGCGGCGCGTACTTGGATAGGTCAGCGCGAGGCTCGGCCAGCGCCTTGTCCATCTCGCTCAAGATATGCAAGCGGCCTTCCTTCGCTTGCGCGAGTGCCTCTTCCATGATCTTGATATCAAGACCTTCAATCTTGATGTCCATTTGGATGGACGTGATACCGTCCTTCGTGCCGGCGACCTTGAAATCCATATCGCCGAGATGGTCTTCGGTACCCAAGATGTCCGTAAGGATCGCGTACTTTGTTCCTTCCTTAATCAGGCCCATCGCCACGCCGGCCACCGCGGCCTTCATAGGCACGCCGGCGTCGAACAGCGAGAGCGATCCGCCGCAGACTGACGCCATCGACGACGAACCGTTCGACTCCAACACTTCGGAGACAATACGAATCGTGTACGGGAAATCGGCGAAGTCGGGCAGCACACCTTGCAGCGCGCGTTCGGCCAAGTTGCCGTGACCAATTTCACGACGACTCGTACCGCGCATCGGGCGCACTTCACCGGTGGAAAACGGCGGAAAGTTGTAATGCAGCATAAACGAACGTGTCGTTTCACCCGGCTCGTTGATCGAGTCGAGACGCTGCGCATCTTTTGCGGTGCCGAGTGTGGCAGCCACGAGCGCTTGCGTTTGGCCACGAGTGAAGAGCGCGGATCCGTGCGCGCGAGGCAGCACCGTGGTGTCGATGGAAATCGCGCGTACTTCGGCAGGCTTACGACCATCCACACGCAATCCCGACGAGAGGACCTGCGCACGCAATTCGTGATATTCGACATCGCCTAACACCGCGCTCACATCCTTCGCGTGATCGGGGAACTCGGCGGCCAACGATTCGGCAACAAGCTTCTTCGCCGCTTCGATGGCTTCAATGCGCGTGTGCTTGTCTTTCTGGTTGAGCGCTTCGCGAATCGGACCCGAGCCTGCAGCCTTTGTGCGTTCGACAACGTGTTCTGCGGGCTCGGCCTTCTTCCACGCCATCTTGGGCTGCTTCGCCTTCGCAAGCAGCTCGTTTTGCATGTCGATCAGTTCGCGAATGCCATCGTGCGAAATTTTCAGCGATTCGAGCACGTCAGCTTCGGTGACTTCCAACGCGCCACCTTCAACCATCACAATTGAATCCTGAGAACCAGCGACGATCAGTTCGAGATCGGAGAACGCGAGCTGTTGAAACGTGGGGTTGAGCACCCAATTCCCTTGCACGCGACCAACGCGAACGCCACCGATAGGACCGAGAAACGGAATTTTCGACGCGTTGAGCGCGAACGAAGTGGCCAGCAACGCCAGCACGTCCGCCGCGTTTTCTTGGTCGGCCGAAATTACGTAGATGAATACTTGGACTTCGTTCTTGAAGCCCTCAGGAAAGAGCGGGCGGATCGAGCGATCGATGATGCGGCAAGCCAGGATCTCATGATCATGGGGCCGACCTTCGCGCTTAATGAAACCGCCCGGAATCTTACCGGCAGCGTATGTCTTCTCTTTGTACTCGACCGTGAGTGGAAAGAACGGTAGCGAGCTCATATTGTCACTGACGGTGACAGCCGCGAGCACCATCGTTTCCCCAAACTGGACCAGCGCGGAACCAGCCGCTTGCTTCGCCATACGACCGGTCTCGATGGACAGGGGGCGACCGGCGAACGTCCGCTCAATGCGATGCATCATCTGCTTTGTTACCTCACGAGAACGCAAATCGCGCGGGAGGCATGACTGCCCCCGCGCGACGAAGTGGCGTGGTCCGGCTTAGTACCGGAGACCAAGATTTTGGACGAGCGTGCGATACTCCTGCACCTCGGTACGCTTTAGATAGTCGAGGAGACGGCGACGTTTGCCAACCATCTTGAGGAGACCCCGCCGACCGTGATGGTCTTTGGCATGGGTGCGAAAGTGACCCGTGAGGTAATTGATCCGCTCAGTGAGCAGTGCAATTTGTACACGCGTTGAACCGGTGTCCCCTTCGTGGGCCCGGTACTTGTCGATCGTAGGTGCCTTTTCGAACGCCATCGTCGTTAAATTCTCGGCGCATCATGGACGTGCGCAGCAGAATGCGCGCAATTGTAGGAAGCATGGATATTTAGTTCACTCCGCCTCTCCTGTAAAGGACCGCACGTGTCAGATCGCTTTCTTGGGCGGCAAATCGGCAAGTATCGGGTCATCAGACTCCTCGGAGCTGGGGCCTTCGCTTGGGTGTACGAAGCGATCGATCTCGATCTCGAGATTCCAGTTGCACTAAAAGTATTGCGCCCAGAGTTTGCAGGTGATGCGGCGGCCGAAGCACGCTTTCGACGAGAGGCCGCAACGGCCGCACGACTGCGTCACGCGAACATTGTCGTCGTACGCGATGTTGGACAAAGCGACGGCGCGTCGTTTGTCGCGATGGATTTATTGCCGCGTTCCGTCGCTGGGCGTTTGCACGAAATGACACGCTTGTCCGAAACGGAAGTGATATGCATCGCCCTCGACGTCGCAGCGGCGCTCGCGATAGCGCACGGTGCCAACGTGATTCATCGCGATATTAAACCCGACAACATTTTACTCGGCGCGAATGGCGAAGCAATTGTCGCCGATTTCGGACTGGCGCGCGCACTGGCGAATAGTCCGTCGGAAAGTGCGACAAATTCTGTCACTGGCACCCCGCATTATTTTAGCCCAGAACAAGCGCGTGGTCGCACGCTCGACGGTCGCAGCGATCTGTATTCTCTGGGCGTGACCATGTATCGCGCTGCCACTGGTCGATTGCCGTTCGAGGGTGACGACTGGTACGTCGTGGGACGTGCACACATCGAGGCGCCCGTCACGCCAC
>JANYFO010000301.1 GCA_025362635.1 Gemmatimonadaceae bacterium
GCGACGCGCACCACGCGCTTTAAGGCGATTGAAACCGATCGGACCATCACCGAGTGGACGTATTGGTATGGCTCGAGCGATGCACAAGGGCTCACGGAGTTTGAGTTTTATGGCAAGCCGTGGGACAATCAAAAATTGTACGACACACTGTCGCCAATTCGTTACGTGCAACGGGTGAAAACGCCAATGCTCATGGTGCAATCAGAGGAGGACTTCCGCACGCCGATGGGGAATGCGGAGATGTGGTACATGGCCCTAAAAAAGCAGGGCGTGCCCGTAGAAATGGTGCGCTACCCGCGCAGTAATCACGACTTGTCACGTACCGGTGAGCCGTGGTTGCTCGTTGATCGTTTAGGTCGCATTCGCCAGTGGTTCGCATACTGGTTACAAGGCGAGAAGCCCAAAGATCCAGCGCCGACGCGTGCGGCTGGATCGGCACCGGAGCGCTAAACCTTCACGGTCGTAAGTGTTCGACCGATTCCGCGCGCTTGGCGACCGCCGAGCGCGCGTACGGCAACGGCGCATAAACACCCTGTGTCCACGGCAGGAAGAGATCGCGATAATGCGCGCTGCGCGGGTCGCCGCTTTGCCCTGGTGTGTTGGTCGTGACGGCGCGTTCCCAGTCGGCGAGGTCGATCACGACGCGCACGCTCGCACCGGCCGTCTGATTGTCGGTGTTCCCTGTAGCATTGAGCGTGTTGGCATAACCACCGCGCGCCATTGGTCCAGGTGAGAGCCACAGGCGCAGGGAATCGTTAACGGCACCGTCGAGCGGATGCGCAATTCTCACGTGATGAAACGTGACTTGCCCGTATTGCCAACGTGTCATCGCGGGGCCGAACTTGGCCGTTAACTCAGCGACCGCATCAGTGAACGCACGTCGCACCAACGAATCGCGTACTACGGCCGGGCGTGGGCCGAGGATCGTGTCCGCATTCGCCAGCCAATCAACAAGGCGAGAGAGCGGTACTGTACGCATCGCGGTGCGCGCATTTGCCGGCAACGTGGCGTCGGCAACGAGTCGCGTGAGCGAACGCTCCCACAGCGCGTAAATACCAGCGCCAATCGACTGGGCGGCGAGCACACCGTTCCATGCAAGCACAGAATCTTTCGCGACACTGACTGACGCGCTGCCGAAGGTGACGCCGCGCAGCAACGGGACAAGCGTACGCGCAGCCACGGCCGTTTCGTCATGTTGCAACGCTTCCATCGCGGCGACGCTTGCATGCGTCGTTGTGTCAAGTACTTCCGTAAGCCGCCGTAATCGCCACGGTTCGGCCCACGTGCGCGCAATCGCATCATTGTGCGTGTAGGACGGCGATACGTTCAGCGCGTTTGCCGTCCCGAAAAATCCGCGCGCCGGTGAAGTGGCGTGCGGTAAGTCGGCGATGCGCAGAAATCCACTCCATTCAAAGCGCCCATCTCCTGGAACTGGCACCAAGCCATCCCAATTTTTCCGGATGGGTGCAATGCCCGCACTCTGCCATCCGATCGCACCCGACGTATCGGCCCAGAGCCAGTTCAGCGCGGGCATGTGCGCAAAGCCAACAGCGGCACGAAAATCAGACCATGTCCGCGCCTGATCGATGCGCAAGCTTGCAAGATATGGCGCGCCGCCCGGCTCAAACCAGGCCGCGCGCAGCGCCACCGCCACGTGTTGCGCGGCGTTTTCAAAAATCACCGGTCCATGTCGCGTGAAGTGCATCGTGATGGGTACCGCCGCACCGCCGCGCACGCGAATCGTGTCGTATAAGACACGCATCCGCGTCGTCACTCCCTTATAGTCGTACGACAACGGATCGCCCGTTGCCGTCGCATACGTGTACAAGTCTTCGACGTCGAGTCCAAAGATGGTTAATCCCCACGCGCCGTGCTGATTGTGACCGATCGCGACACCGGGAATCGCGGGTTCACCAGCGCCGATGACGTCCCAGCCCGGCGCGCTCAAATGCACGAGGTAGCGCAGCGATGGCGTCGTAATCGTGCGATGCGGATCGTTCGCTAGGATAGGCTTTCCGCTGGCCGTGCGTGAGCCAGCGAGCACCCAGTTGTTGCTCTCCCACCGATCGGCCGTTGTTGCAGTCGTTCCCGCATCGCGTTCTAGATTTGCGCTGGCGTCGCCAAATACGTCACTCAATGTGTCGTTGCGGTTCATCGCACCGGAGGTGCCAACTTTTCGTACCGACGCAACAACATCCTCCGAACGAAACTGTGGTGCATTCTTGAAGGCGTCGTAGGCCGCAAGTAATGCGTCATCCGAATCCGTGTCGAGTACGCGGGTAATAGCCGAATCAACGGACAGCCGCGCGGGTTCAGGTTCGAAGCGCCGGCGGCGCAACACGGCAGCGTCACCAATCGCGCGTACCGCACGGGCCGTACTCAGCTCATCGCGCGCATTCGACGCCAGCGCATTGTGTCGCGAAATCACCACAGCTGTTGTCCATTTTCCGGGCGTAATCCCCAACCATTTCAATTCTGGTGGAAGCAGCGTGCTGTCGCGTGACACTCGCGCAACATACGCGTTCACACCGTCAACGAATGCTGAGATAATCGAGACGCCGTGCGGATGATAGTGCGCGAGTTCTGTCGCCATCGAGCCGCGATAGCGCAAAAGTCGCGATGCACGATCACGCGCCACCCACCGTGGGCCCAGCACTTCGGCCATCGTTCCCGTGGCCTGACGGCGCCACAACTCAAGCTGAAAGAGGCGATCGCGGGCCGCGTTGTAACCCTGTGCGAAAAACAAATCGTGTTCGTTGGCCGCGCGAATATGCACGATGCCAGCGGAGTCGCGTGTGAGATCAACCGGAGCCCGCAGTCCCGCCACACGGAGCGTTTGCGCGTGCAACGTGCTCGCCGTTCCAAAAAGGAGCACGCTGGTCGTCACAACACACCGACACGCATAACGAGTGATGGCACGTAACCGTGCGGCGGGGGAGGAATTCGCGCGCGTCATGCGGCTCCAGCGAGGTTAAAAACGGGAACGTCAGCGAACAGCGATATGCTTACCTTACCAGTTCGTCGCCTTCATCGCCAATCGCGTTCTTTCAATAGACTTGACGCATGACCGTGCTCATCACCGGCGCCACCGGCTACATTGGCGGCCGCTTGACCTCTCGCCTCGTCGAACGCGGTATCCGCGTGCGGCTCTTGGTACGCGATGCGCGCCGAATTAAGGGGCGTTGGTGGGAGCGTGACGTCGAAGTCGTCACCGGCGATCTGTTTGACGCGGCGTCGCTCGTCCGCGCGCTCGATGGCGTGGAGCAGGCGTACTATCTCGTGCACAGTATGAGCAGCGCGGACGACTTTGCAAATCGTGACCGGATTGCGGCGCGTAACTTTGTGCACGCGGGACGTAATCTGCGTCACTGTGTTTATTTAGGTGGCTTGGTACCGGAAGCACAGGACGTCTCACGTCATCTGGCAAGTCGCGGTGAAACAGGCGCGATTTTACGTGGCGGTTTGCCAACCACAGAATTTCGCGCAGGGCCGATCGTTGGCTCGGGTTCCGCCTCATTTGAAATGGTGCGCTATCTTACAGAACGATTGCCCTTCATGATCGCGCCGAAATGGATTGTGAATGAAGTGCAACCCATCGCGGTACGCGACGTACTCACGTATCTCATGGAAGCGCGCGAGCAAGCGCCGAGCGGAATTGTCGAAATTGGTGGTGCGGATCGCTTGTCATTTCGCGATATGATGTACGGCTACGCGGCGGTGCGCGGTTTGCGGCGCACCATTCTTCCGGTGCCGATACTTGCCCCAAGGCTGGCCGCATTGTGGGTGGTACGCGTGACGCCAATTCCACGTTCGATTGCTGAGCCCCTGGTCGAAGGTATCGTGCATCCGGTGGTGGCCGACACCACAAAGGCGCAGCACTTGTTCCCGAATATTCGCCCGATGCCGTACAAGCAGGCGGTTGAGCGCGCCCTTGCACAGATGAGTGAGCACGCGGTCGAATCGCGGTGGAGCGATGCGCTCGGTGCCGGACAATCGTACGAACTGCGCGATCGTGAAGGCGTGTTGGAAGAAACGCGTTCGATTTACGTCGAGGCGTCACCCGACCAGGTGTTTCGCGCATTTTGTCGACTCGGCGGCGAGCAAGGATGGCTTGCATGGAACCTTCTGTGGCGCATTCGAGGTTTTATCGATCGGTTGTTTGGCGGACCTGGATTGCGTCGAGGGCGTCGCGACCCGGCATGGCTATACCTAGGAGAGGCCGTTGATTTCTGGCGCGTTGAAATGATCGAACGTCCTCGCTTGCTTCGACTGCGGGCCGAGATGCGCGCGCCGGGACATGCGTGGCTGCAGTTTACGGCGGTTGCGGAAGGGAACGGAACACGTTTAACACAGACCGCACTCTTTGCACCACGAGGATTGATGGGCTTGTTGTACTGGTACGCGATGTTTCCAGCCCACCTCTTCATCTTTGACGACATGATTAAAGGCATCGCGACGCTCGCGCTCGCCGAACCTGTGTTGTCGGACGGACCTCAGCACGGCATCGCCGCGTAATGCAGCTCGTCGACGTCATCCGCGGTACGGGCATTGCGCTTCTGAGTCTGCAAGTAGCGGCGTTGCTGTTGGTGCTCACGCGGCTGATGCCGGGCCGCACGCGTCGTGCACCTGTCAAACCACGATCAACGCCACGATACGACACCACAGTTTCCGTCATAGTGGCGACGCTTAATGAAGCGGCGCGCATCGGCCCCTGCCTTGAAGGACTGATGGCGCAAACGGCACCGCTGTTGGAAGTACTCGTGATTGACAGTCGCTCCACTGATGGCACGCGCGAGTTGGTCGCCGCTGCCGCTGCGCGCGACCCACGCATTCGGTTACTCACCGACGAGCCGTTACCCGATGGATGGGTTGGCAAGGTGTGGGCGCTCGAAAGTGGACTTCGACACGCGCGCGGTGAATGGGTGTTGGGCATTGATGCAGACACGGTGCCGGCGCGCGGATTGGTCGGAGCCGTCGTCGATGCGATGGAGCTCGATCACTTTGACGTCGCCTCATTCGCGCCGCGCTTTATTGGACAAAGTGCTGGTGAACGTTTTGTGCAACCGGCGATGTTGGTGACGTTGGTGTATCGGTGTGGCGCGGCCGGTGCCACGCAGCCACCGCCAGATCGCGTGTTGGCAAACGGGCAGTGTTTTATGGCTCGGCGTTCGCTGCTCGAACAGCACGGCGGCTACGCGCCGGCGCGCGCCTCATTCAGCGACGATGTGACGTTGGCGCGTCATCTGGCGGCCCGTGGAGCGCGCGTGGGGTTTCTGGATGGTTCACGCATCATCTCGGTGCGCTCATATGCGTCGCTCCCCGAAATGTGGCGCGAGTGGGGACGCAGCTTTGATCTCAAAGATGCAACGCCCATGTGGCGTCGTTGGACCGATGTGGTGATGGTCTGGAGCACGCAAGCATTGCCCGTCCCGCTTCTCCTGGTATTTGCGCTGTTCACCGCACCGCTCGGTAACGCCGCACCAGAACATCCGCTGTGGATGTTGTGGCAAGCGCTCGTGTTGGTCAACGCATCTGCGTTGCTCGTGCGCTTGATGCTGCTGGTCGCGTTGCGCGGGAGCTACGCGGAACGTGGATTTCCCTTTTGGTTTTCGTGGCTGGCGGATATTCCCGCGGCCTGGAGACTGACACTTAGCACGGCGCGTGTTCCGCGAAGTTGGCGCGGCCGCCGCTACGCCGACCTCGCCGTGGGCGAGCGTTGATGGGGCAATTCAAGTAGAACGAGGAGTTCAGCTTCCGTCGTAACGCCGGCGTCCTGCGTGTACCAGTCACGAACAAGCGGACTTCGAGCTGATTTTTCGATGAGTTCCATTTCGGTCTCGATCCACGTCTGAAGCGGGGAGGGACGCGGTCCCCACCAACCGCACTCGTGGCCGTCGTGATCGAATGCCATGACCACGGGAATGGAGCGTGCCGTACCAACGTGATGCGCATCCATGACGTCGGGATGCTCGTCGCGTTTAAGGACGCGCAACGACAACAGCGCGTTTGCCTCCACCAACCGTTGCGCGGCCGCCGCGGCGTGCACGGCGTCAAGACACCAATCTTCGACCAGCATTAGCATGCGACGATCGCCCTCGATTGCGGCGGCGCGGCCGGCATGTTCTGGTGACAGGCGCGTGGGGCACAGTGCCGAACGCCACAACGTATGATTGGCCGTTGCGGCGTTGGCAAAATCACTGAGTGTTTGCGCGGAGTCCCAACGCTGAGCGGTTAAGTGTGCGGCGTCCGAAGCCGCGTGATGCAACGAGCGCATCCGCTCTCTGTCAGGCATGTCGGCGCTCCTGTTCGTCGAGCACGTGCAACATCGCACGCGCAAACGCGGGTAAGTCTTGGGGAACGCGGGCACTGACGAGGTGTCCGTCGATCACCGCCGGCTCGTTTACCCACAGCGCCCCAGCATTCACCACGTCGTCACGAATACCCACGGTCGACGTCATGCGTTTACCGCGAACAACGCCGGCAGAAATCAAAATCCACGGACCGTGACAAATGGTAGCCACGAGTAAGCCAGCATGATCCACGTGACGGACCAGATTCAATACTGCTGGATCTCGTCGAAGTTTGTCCGGTGCCCAACCGCCTGGAGCCAACACGCCGCATAACGTGGTTGGATCAACGTCTGCGACGTGGCGATCCGCTACGGCTGGATAACCCCACTTTCCACTGTAGGTGCGCTCGCCCATGCCAACCAACGGTGTTTCGTACCCGGCCTCTTCGAGTCGTAATTTGGGATACCAGACCTCGAGGTCTTCGTACTCTGCAGCAACAAGTATGGCAATCGTGCCTTTAGACATCGCGAGCGCGGACGGAGGAAAGTTGCGTGTGCGAAACGAACGTGCAATCTCGCGAATGCGCATCCGGCTTCGAAATGGCTCGACACACTGTGATGTTGCGAGACGTCACCAGACTCCTCGTCAGGAACGCTGCGTGGAGTGGACACCGTGACTTCACGCGTGAGGGTGCGCTGGGTGTCGACGTGGTGCTGCCGCTGCGCGACTTGCGGAGGCAAGGAAATCAAAAAGGGCGACCCGCTTGGGTCGCCCTTCGAACAGCAACAGCTCCGATCGACTCAGGCTTTTTTCGCAAAACGGTCTTGAATCCACGTCATCGGAATCATGAACAACGGCGACAAAAACAATCCCAGCAGGATGTTGATCCAGATGAGTGCGATATAGTAGGCCGTCATGCCGAGCGACGCCCAGATGGTGCCGAAAGTTCCGTGTGATTCCACAGCAGGTCTCCGAAAACGAAGGTCAGACGTCGTTCAAACGCAGTGTACCTCGTGCAACGGCGCGAGGGTAGGGGGCATTCGCCCTTGTCTGACGTCTCGGGCTCCTCACCGCGTATCATACCTCCGATGACCCATGACCATTCCTCGTTAATTCGCGCGACGTTGCAGGCGGCACTCGCGGAGGTGTCTGGCCCGCTCGTGCTCGCGATTTCGGGCGGATGCGATTCGATGGCACTGCTACATGCAGTTGCGCGCTGGGCTCCGGACCGCGTTGCTGCGGTGGCGACGTTTGATCATGCCTCGGGCCAATACGCGACTGATGCCGCGTCCCTCGTCGCGGCCGACGCGCGTCGGTTGGGCTTCACGGTGGTGCGAGAGCGTGCTCGGGTGACGGGAGCGAGTGAAGCGGCGTGGCGCACGGTCCGCTGGCAGTTTCTGCATCGCGTCGCACGGGCGCACCGCGCGCGAGTGGTCACCGGACATACACGCGACGACCAAGTCGAAACGATTGTCATGCGGCTGCTGCGCGGAGCCGGCGCTCGTGGGCTTGCTGCGCTCGCCGCGCCGTCGTCGATCGTTCGCCCTTGGTTACGCCTGGCTCGTCGCGACATCAGCGACTGGGTAACGCACGAGCAACTGCCTTATCTCGACGATCCATCCAACGCGTCGTTGCGATACATGCGCGGTCGCGTTCGACACGACTTGTTACCGATGCTTCAAGAGGCACACGCCGGCTTTGATGCCGAAATGCTCGCGGTGGGCGCGCGCGCGGCGGCGTGGCGACGAGACGTTGACCGCTTTCTTGACACCTTGGGCACGTGGTCACCATACGCGGGCGCGCTCCGTGTTCCTGTTGTCGGCCTGACGTCCACGAATGATGCCGGGCGCGCTGTGCTCTGGGCGGCGCTTTTCGCTCGAGTGCAAGTCGCGCTCGATGCGCGCGGAACCACCGCATTAGTTCGGTTTACTAACGGGAGTCGTCGAGGGGCACATGTCACAGTAGCCGGCGGTGCTGTTGCGATGCGCAATGGCGCCGGTGAGCGTGAATGGTTTGAGTTGCGCGGTTTCGTTCGAAACCGGTCGCCGGCAAGGTACGCATGGCAGGGTGCGTGGCGTACTGTCCCACAAAAGTTGGGTGCGTGGCGATGGCGGCGCGTGGCGGCGATGTCTGCGTTGGAAGCGTTGGACCCGTGGTGCTGCGCGCTCCCTGAACACGAGAACGTGCAAATCAGACCGTGGAACGCAGGAGATAGAATTCGAATGCCGGGTGCAGAGGCGGGACGGCGTGTGACGCGATATTTTTCGGAAGCACACATACCCGCACTTGACCGGTCGACGTGGCCAGTCGTCCTCGTTGCAGACGAGGTGGTGTGGATCCCCGGAATCTGCCGCAGTGTCGCGGCCCCGCACTGGCCCGGTCGGCCGGACTTGATCTGGTATCGGTGTG
>JANYFO010000453.1 GCA_025362635.1 Gemmatimonadaceae bacterium
CGTACACGTTTGGGCGATCCAAGGACATCGCCAACGGACAACGCAATTCACCGCAGTCGAATGTCGAATACAATCAATTGTACGAAGCAAACAAGTATCCGCTCGTGTACTCGAATTTCGACATCCGGCACCGTGTCGTCGCGACCGCGAGCTGGAACCACGCGTGGAGCACTCGCACGGCCACGTCGGCGTCTGTTGTCTACACCGGGCAGTCCGGAAGTCCGTTCTCGTATGTCTATACCGGCGACGTGAACAACGATGGATCGGCAAATAATGACCTGATCTACATTCCGCGCAACCAAAGCGAAATCAACCTTATTCCGTCAAGTCGTCCGGCTGGATTGGTTGACATGCGCACACCGGCGCAGATATGGACCGATCTTGACAGATTTATCAGTTCCGACTCGTACCTCAATTCGCATCGCGGGCAAGTTGCCGAACGAAACGGCGCGCGCACGCCGTGGAATCACCGCGCTGATCTCCGATTGTCGCAGGACATTCGTGTGGATCAAAGTGCCACGCCGCACAATCTACAGTTGACGCTCGACGTACTAAATGTCTCGAATTTGCTCAACAGTAGCTGGGGAAAGTTCTACTTTGTCCCGAACCTCAATAATCAAAACGTTTATCCCCTCGCGTATCGATCGGGCAGAGGCGTGGGTAGCACACCAAACTTTAGCTTCGATCCTTTGGCGGGAACACCGTATCAGGTCGATGATCTGCAGTCACGCTGGCAACTGCAGGCCGGACTTCGATACACGTTCTGATTATTCCGTTCGCACATCCAACCCCATGGCCGTCACGAGAACGATGGCTTGCGCTAGCGTGATGATCGCGCCCGTCAATACGACGTGCTCCGGTTCAAACGCGCTGAGATCACTGCCACGCAAATCACAATCGGTAAAGTTCGCACCGTCCAACGATGCGCCCGCGAGATCGACCTCACGCAACGATGCACCATGACACTTCGCGCCAGTGAGATCCGCTTCGCGCAGGCGGGTCTCTCGAAACGTGGCCTTTCGTAAATCTGCGCCAGATAATCCCACAAAAGACCAGTTTCCGCCGAAAACGCGCATCAGATCGTAGGTGCATCGATCAAACCTGCTGCCAACAAACTTGCACTCAGTAAACGTCGTATCGAAAAAGGAACACGCGGTGAACGTGCAATTGATAAACGCCGCGTCCTGGTGTGTCGACACGTTAAAGTGCGCGCGCTGAAACATGCATTCCGTAAACACTGCTCTGGTGTTTACGACTTCCGTGAGATCAAGATCTAGAAACGCGACACGCGTGTGCGTCACCTGAGATGTCACGACCATCCCAGTTTTCTCCAGTAACGGTGCGATCAAAGTTTAGTGTGGGTGCACCGTTTTTACGTTCTGGCATAGTGCCTGATCAATGCTGGATGGATGGCGATGTCGCTGAAGCGCGTCGTATAGGATACGACAGCATGTTATTGCTGTCGCGTCGTACGTTATTCGCACAACAATCTTTGCTGCATGATTCATTTTTCCATGCTGCTAAGCATGATCCACAGCGGACCCGGCGGAATCGCCGGGTCCGCTGTGCTATGCCTGCTGCCGAATCATTGTTTTAAGTAACGCCATCATGTACCGCGTACGGCGAACAACGCGTTCGCCTCAGGCGATGAAATCTGTTCGCGAAGCGCCTCATACGTCCCCGCGCCGAGCAGCTCCGTCGCAGCATGACGAATGTGCGCCATGACCGACCGAGCAAGGCCTGGCCCGACGCTCACGCGCGCCACTCCCAATGCGCGTAGTTCGGTCACTGTTGGGGATCCCGGTCCGGCGATGACGTTCAACGGCGCGCCGACAGCCGCCACCAGTCGCCTAATCGTATCCGCGTCCGGTGCTAACGGCACAAACACCCCATCTGCACCCGCCACGATGTACGCGCGCGCGCGACGCACCGTCTCGTCAAATCGATCGCTTGCATCGCCAACCTGCCGCAAATACGTGTCCACGCGCGCATTGATGAACGCGGGTACGCCGGACGTCGCGGCTGCATCGCGTGCGGCTGATAGTCGAACGCTCTGCACGTCGACGTCGAGTAACGCCGCACCATCGCGGCCAGGCGAGTCTTCGAGATTCACCCCAATTGCGCCCGCCGCGATGACGCCACGCACCGTTTCGGCGACGGCACTAGGCGAGCCGTCGCCGTAACCGCTCTCGATATCGGCTGTCACCGGAATACGTACCGCGTGCACGATACTGCGAACGGCGTCGATCATTGCGTCACGCGTCAGTCCTTGTCCATCCGGAAGTCCCAGTGCCCACGAAATACCCGCGCTGGTTGTCGCAATCGCGCGGGCGCCCGCCGCTTCGACCACGCGCGCGCTCATCGCATCCCAGACGTTTGGTAATACAAGGAGTGCGTCGGCATTCGCAGCGTGCAACTGCCGAAACAGCAGCGCGCGATCGATCGTTGACATGTCCATTTCTCCTTGGAGGTTGACGAGAACGTTGACATCGCTGCCTGCGCGATGATGCACATCACGGCGGCCGCGTGTGACAGCATTGAAACGTGACTGGAGGCGATTTCGACCGTGGTTGAACAACGGGACCCGCTTGTACGTCGATCACCCGCTTCGTGGTCGTCGCAGCAGCGGCTACTAGGGCACGCACATTTTGAGACTACACGCCACTACGCCCCGCATGCTCCAGAGCAGTGTGCAGCACAAGCTATGGGCGAGTTGGCAAAGCTATGTTCGGAGCATTTTCTGCGCATCGAAGCACGACGCAAGGCGCTGGCTTGCTTCGTAGTCAGCCGCTTCAACTCTCCGCAATGTTAGCGCCGAAACTTGTAGAGCAGGAGGTCTTCCGTGCCATCGTCATTGCGACGCAAACCCAGCAACATGGAAGCCGAAACGTCCATTACTTGTACATTGGTTGGCAGCATAAACGCGTGGCGATTGCTCGCTACTCGACCCAATCTGACCCATGCCGAAAGATCGCTTTGACTAAAGCGCCTTGCCCACACTGCGGTCGAGTATTTGTCCACCAAGAGTGCGTCGAACACCGGAAGAAATGCGGGTGGATCCGCTTCCTCCAACACCGTCTTGAACTGTTTCCGTGTACTTGCTTCATGTTCAAGTTCGATACGATTGCGCCGTGCCTTCTCCCAGTCCATGCTCGTGGTCTTCGCTCTCCCTCCACGCAAATAGAGTGAGTCAATGTGCCGTGAGTTTTTCTCATAGACCAACACCATCGTATCGCTCGATTCTCCAGTAGCGATCCGACCGCGCGACGAGGCCGCCATGGCACGCGTGCCGAGCGGAAGATCGGCGTACCCTCTGACCTTGGCGAAAAAAAACTCGGTACCACGAAGCGCTCTCACGGTGTCGAAGAGAGGTCGCGTCCAATTAGCCCGTGCCACTACTGCGGGAAACCGCGTCGACTTGCCCCGTTCGAGCGGCTTGGACCGTGGATGGTCTTGCAAAATCACCACGTCCTCCGCGTCCTCGCACGAGAGCACCGTATCAAACAGGTACCAAGCGGGTGTGGCGAACGCCTTCACGTACGTGCCGAGCGGAGTGAAGACGGAAATGCGATCAATCGAAGAGTCGTACGTCGACACCGATCCATCGGCGCACGCTATCAGCCAACGCAGTTCCTCGAACTCTCCAGGGCCTTTCCCCGACCGCCCAACACTCTTGACGTAACGTCCCGCACTGGTAAATAGGTGGAGGGAGCGTCGGCCCGCGTCACCAACAATTATCGAGCCATCCGGGAGAAACCCCGCTCCAACCACGCCAGAAAAGCCTTCCTCAGGTCTGATATCCGCTGCCCGAAGTTGCCCAAGCAGCGTAAGCACGCCAACGCCAGTCTGTGCCCACGCGCTGCTTCCAACGAAAGCAGCACAGATCAGTGCACCAAGTCCAAGAAACTTCATCCGTCGCTAGAGCGCGTACCACTTGCATTGATAGCCCGGTCGAGTGCACTCGTCGAAACCAAGCTCCTTGACGCAGGTGCACCCTTCTGCGCAGCTTCCAGCTTTCACCCTGCTAGCCAAACTACGCGTGGCGGATGAAACCGCCCCCGCGCCGGACGAGGGCACGGAAGACACCGCAGCGAATGCAACAATGATTAATAGCTTTCGAAACATGGCAGACCCTCAAAAAAAGAAGAGAGCTACGAATGAAAAGCATTTGCAATATCGTGTCGTAACGTTGTAACAAAGTCAATGGCCAGTCTACGCGATCATGCCGGACGTCTGTCCGCACGTCGGATATCAGGCCTGACGGAAAAGCGCCGCGTTGCCACTAGGCGGTGTGCACGCGCAACACGTAACTACAGCGCGCGTCCAGGTCACACAGAGATGCTCCCGAAAAGACCACGGCCCGTCCGTGAACCATTCACCCTCGACCGTCTCGAGGATGATCCGATCAATCGGAAATGCATGCGCGCTTGCCGCCGCCAGCGTGGTTCGAATGCACACCTCGGGTCGGTAAATGGCATTTGGAAAGAAGTTGATCGACAGTCGGGAAGGCATTTCGTACAACGCCGCCAATTCGATTGCCTTAACCCGACAGGCCTGATCGACGGTGTAGCGATTTCACTCTGTGACCTGCGCGAGTACACTCATCGCGGATTCGCCGGCAGGCCCACGAATTAACGCCTCATGCGCATAGATCTGGTGCGCCCGGATGTCGACGCGTAGCTGAATGCGAAGCCAAGTTCCGCCGCCATTTTGCATTGTCGACAAGAGCCCTGCTGACTATTCGGAGCAGTTATGCACGCGGATAGAATCGGATGCATTAATAGCGAAAAAAATGTTACGGACCTGAGCTACGTCGCCCTCTGGTGAGGATCGACGGACGCCGCCGTAAACTTCAATTTTGCTGCGAGCACTTATCGTCTCCGCCAACTCCACTGCGGTGCACACAAGCCCATACCGCGAGACAAGTTCGCCAATCGTAAAGTCATTTCTGCAATGCACCGCGAACAAATTTGTCAGGCGACTACCAGTGGCTAGGGAGGGAATTGAACCCCCGACACGCGGATTTTCAGTCCGCTGCTCTACCAACTGAGCTACCTAGCCATTCCAGCCCGAGCAGCGTCCCGCCCAGACCGGACTCGGAACATAACCCCCTCCTGCCCGCAGCCAACCCCTATTTCCTAATCCCTACTCCCTACTCCCTACTCCCTACTCCCTACCCCTGCGGCCACCGCACCGAAATCACACTCTTCAACCCGCCCCGCACGTTAAAATCCCCGACCACCGTCATCTGCTTCGGCTCACACACCGCCACCAAATCGTCGAGAATACGATTCACCGCGCGCTCGTAAAAAATGCCGTCGTTCCGAAAACTCCAGAAATACAACTTGAGACTCTTCGCCTCAATGCACTTGGCTGCCGGTCTGTACGTAATCCGAATGGTCGCAAAGTCCGGCGCTCCACCCTCCAACAGCAGCAACTCGGCCGCATCGCTCTCAATGCCCCCTAACGGACAGAGCGACGTAAACTCCGTCGTCTCCATAAATATTTCGTAGTCCCGATCAGCGTACGGATTCGGAAACGTCTCCAGCAGTTGTGGTTTTGGCATACATGAAAACTAAGCGACTATTGCCCAAGCTCGCGTAAGCGCTTCGACCATTCATCCAACAACAGCTTTTCTGCCGTCGTCAAACTTGTGAGACCCTCGGCGGCGATTTTATCCAGCACCGCATCAAGCGCCGTAGATGGTGGCGGTGCCGACGCAACCATCGCGATCGCCGAAACGGCCGGTTGCTGCGCCGGACGCACGCGCGCCACGGCGGCCTTACTCTGCGCGACAATTTCATCTACGTCGCGGTCACGCGGACGCGACGAATTTTTCGGCACTACACGTGGCGTCTCATCGCCATAATCCGGCGCAGGCGCAATGCGACGACGAAAGCGATCCAAACTCTGCGCGCTCGGCGTGCGCAAGTAAATCAGCGCCGCCAAAATGCCGCCAATGTGTGCGAAGTACGCCGTACCATCCGCACTGCCTTGATCCATAACCGCAAACGCCACATTGATGATGGCCATAAACACCACCAACCACCGCACCTTCATTGGCACGACGCCAAAAAACAACACTTCATCGTTAGGCCAACGAGACGCATATGCCACGGCAACGCCAAGGATGGCCGCCGACGCGCCAATCAGCGCCGCGCCCTGACGCTCGAACATATAGTGAAACGCCCAACCACCAAGCCCGCACCACAAGTAGAACCACGTGAACGTACTACTGCCCCACGCACGCTCGACACGCGGACCAAACAACCACAACGTCCACATATTGAGCACAAGGTGCATCAGCCCACCATGCACGAACATGTACGTCACCACGGTCCACAGCGAATGCGCCGCTATGTCACCCGGCGAATAGCCAAGCGCATTCGCCATGTTGGCATCGCCAACCAACGTTTGCTGCACGAAAAACACACCAACGCACAGGCCAATAAGCCAGTACACGGCGGGGGTGCTGCGGCTGGGTTCAAACTCGTCGTACGACGCGTGGGCCATGGGATCGGGCAAAGACTGCACAGGACGACCTACCGAAACGTTCCGCTACACTGCTTTTTGACGCGCCGACTCGAGCGCCAGATGCACGATGCGCTCACACAGGTCGGGAAACAAGACGCCCGCCGCTTGAGCCGCTAATGGTATGAGACTCGTCGGCGTCATCCCGGGCAACGTGTTTGCCTCCAAACACCACGGTTGCCCCTGCGGGTCCAACCGAAAATCAATCCGCGCGTACCCCGACAGCTTCAGCGCCACAAACGCTCGCCGCGCCTGATCAGCCAGCTTGGATTGCGTCTCCGGCGATAGATCGGCGACGAACTCCTCAGCCATTCCCGGCGTGTACTTGCACTCGTAATCATACAGCTCCTTTACCGGCTTGATCTCAATCGTTGGCAGCACCTCGTCGCCCAAAATGCCGACCGTCAACTCTTGCCCCGGCACGAAGCGTTCCACCATCACCTCGTCGTCAAATCGAAACGCCTCGGTGATGGCCACTTGTAACGCTTCAGGCGCACGGACGATGGCCAACCCAACCGTGCTCCCTTGCTTGGACGGTTTGACAATAACCGGCCAATTGAGACGACGACCAACTTCATCCGCGTCCATACCCTGCCGCGGCGCCATGAGCCAGTCTGCGGTGGCCACGCCAGCCGCCCGCATCACGACTTTGCTAAGCTGTTTATCCATTGCCAACGCGCTCGCCAAATGACCACTGCCCGTGTACGTCACGCCCGCCATATCGAGCAACGCCTGCACCGTGCCATCTTCGCCTTGGCCACCATGAAGCGCGAGAAACACGCAGTCGGCCTCTCGCACATCCGGTAGCGTGCCCAACGAGGGCGAGAGCGATCGCACGGCCATTCCAGCTAACGTGTCGAGTGACGGTGGCGACGAGCCGACGCCGGCCGCCAGCAACGCGGCTTCCGCTTCGCGCGACAACACGCCCTCCGCCGGATCGAGGCAAATCACGCGATGTCCGCGTTCACGCAACGCGACGGCAACGCGTAGACCCGACGACAACGACACGTCGCGCTCCGCGCTCACGCCGCCCAACAAAACGGTGATGTTCATGCGCGAATTCTATCTAGCAAACAACGCCGCGCTTAGCGTCCCATCAGATATTCGAGCACGTCAAAACGCGTCACAATGCCCTGCATAATGCCGTCTTTGCGCATCAACACAGCACGATTGGACTTCGACAACAGCTTCGCGACACTTTCCACCGGTTGGCCGGCTTCAACGACGGGAAACGGCTGGTCCATCACATCGCCGACACTCAAATCCAACACCTTCGGATCGGCTAAACTCTTGGACGTGAGTTGCGACTCCGCGACGCTGCCCACGCACATCGTACCGTCCAACACTGGCAGCTGCGAAATGTCGTGCAACGCCATAAGCCGAAGAGCCTGCCGCACGGAGGCACCCGGTGCCACGCCAACAATCACCGGCGTGCTGGCATCCTTGCGACCGAGCACCGCTTCTATGCTCGTCGACTCAACATCCAGCAACTGATTTTCGCGTAGCCACTCGTCATTGAACACCTTCGACAAGTAGCGCTCGCCCGTGTCGCACAAAAACGTGACCACCAACGCGTTCGGGTCGTCGAGACGGCGCGCCAACGTCAGTGCCGCGTGCGTAATCATGCCCGCCGAACCGCCAACAAATAATCCTTCCTCCCGCGTCAGCTTTCGCGCCATCGCGAAGGCGTCTTTGTCACTCACGGTGATGAACTCATCCACGACATCCATGTCGAGTGTCTTCGGAATGTAATCCTGCCCAACACCCTCCACTTTGTACGGTGCACCCGTGGGATGACCCTCCCCTTTCGTCCGCCACATTTCTGCGAGCACCGAACCCATCGGATCGGCCGCAATAATCTTGATTGCCGAATTTTTGGATTTGAG
>JANYFO010000484.1 GCA_025362635.1 Gemmatimonadaceae bacterium
ACGACAGCAAGTGCAGGATTTGTTTATGCGGGGAGCAAGCTTGCCAACGATGCCGAGCAGTCGCAAGCCAAGCGACAAGAGCATAAGAATGTCGCGTTAGCGTCTATGGGCGTGTCGACGATGAGTTGGTTGCTCATGTTGATTGGTAATTAAGCCGATGCTTGAATCCACGTCGCTTCTTGATCGTGCCATGGCGTTGGTACAACCGTGGGCGGACCTCTACGCGAACAACACGCTATTGGCCACCAGTGTTATCGCATTGCATCTGATGTCGATGTTTATTGCAGGGGGTATGGCCATCGCGGCCGACCGTGCAATTCTTCGATCGAAGCCTGGAACAGCGGATGCCGTGCGCGCGGTCGTCGCCGACTTGTCGACCGCGCATTCGGTGGTCATTGGCTGGCTCGTGTCGACTATCGCGTCCGGATTGTTGTTGTTGACGTCCGATCTCGGGACTTTTGCCGTGTCGCGCGTGTATTGGATCAAGATGAGCGCGTTTGTGTTGCTGATCCTGAACGGTCTACGCATGCAACGAGCGGAGCGCGGTGTCATGGGCAGCTTGAAAGGTATCCCCATTCGCACCACCGAAATGCCGGTTCCATTTCCGCAGCAACAGTGGAGCGGCATCCGCGGCTCAGCGGCCGTGAGTCTCGCGCTTTGGCTCATCATCGTTCTACTCGGCGTCGTACTCACCAACGGATGAACGCGCGACCTTTCGATTCCTCTCTCTTCGTGGTATGAGCTCTCAAGACGATCAGCATAACGGGTGTGGTGCAGAATGTTTCGGACGTCGCGTGTTTCTTCGAGATGCGGTGGCGGCGGCGGCGGTGTTGGTCGGACTTTCCGCGCTCACGCCGATGCAGCAACTTTCGGCGCTCGAACTCCGACGGGCTTCTGGCCTCGTGCACTATCCAATTCCGGCCGCCGACGGCGTGTCAATAGATACAAAGAACGAAGTCATTCTCGCGCGCAGTAAAGGCGAGATGTTTGCGTTTGCGTTGTCGTGCCCGCATCAAAACACGGCCATTCGTGCGCTGCCGGGCACGTCGGGTTTTCAGTGCCCGCGCCATAAGTCGCGGTACCAGCCCGACGGAACGTTCATCAATGGCAAAGCCACGCGGAACATGGATCGACTCGCCATCACGCGCGATGGAGCGACTGTGGTGGTTGACGTTGAAAAGTTTTTCCAGAGCGACGAGCAGCCAAAAGAATGGGTTGCGGCTGTCGTCAAACTCTGATCCCTCTACTAGATGCGTTTTATGAAATCGTTACCTCAGTTGTCATCGCCAACGGTTGACGTGTTGTCGTGCCGTGATCGCCGCACGTTTTTGACGAACACGTCCATGCTTGCAATTGGTGCGCTGCTCGCGAGTGCGTGTGGCAACGGAATCATCGGCGGTGGCGTAACAGACGTCGGAACAGTTGGTGTCACCGTCAAATTATCTGATTATCCTGCGCTCGCCACGGTTGGCGGCATTGCACGATTAAATGGCACCACCACACCGATAGCGGTGGTCCGCGAAGAGGCTGCGGTGTACCGGGCGTTGTCGCTCGTGTGTCCGCATCAAGGTACGACCGTGGGCATTAACGGAACCGGGTTTCTTTGCCCCAATCACGAGGCGCGTTTTAGCGGCACTGGCAAATGGTTGGGCGGACAGGTAACGTCGTCGCTTCACGAATTTGCCGTTGCATCGAACATTTCGGCCGGCACGCTGTCCATCAGCAACTAGGACCAGGCATGTATTTGCGATTCGGAAAGCATTTCGCGTTCGGCATTTTCGCGCTATCGCCCGCGCTACTCGTTGCACAGTCCAATGCTCCTGTCGCGGCGATTGCGGTTATGCCGGCGGTGCGAGCGGCAATGGCCTCGTTAGCGCGCGACAATGCGTGGACGATCGATCAGCAAATCGCGCTGTGTGAAATTCCAGCACCACCGTTTAAGGAATCCGCGCGCGCGCTCGCGTTTCGCGACCAATTGATTGCGCTGGGCGTGCAGCAGGTACGCATCGATACCGAAGGCAATGTGATTGGCGAAGTGCGCGGTACGCGTCCTGGGCCGACGGTGTTGCTCAGCGGACATCTCGATACCGTGTTTCCGGAAGGCACCGATGTGAAAGTGAAACGCACGGGTACACGGCTTACGGCACCGGGCATCAGCGATGATTGCCGTGGGCTTGCCGTCACGCTGGCCGTGACAAGAACGCTTCTGACATCGAAGATACCGTTTGCCGGGCGCGTGCTGATTGTTGGAACTGTTGGTGAAGAAGGCGCCGGTAATTTGCGCGGCGTGCGCGCGATTTTCCGCAGCGCGCTGAAGGATTCGATTGCCGTCTTTCTCTCAGTTGATGGTACCGGCACGAGCATCACGAACGGCGGCGTTGGCAGCAATCGCTATCGTGTGCATTATATGGGGCCTGGCGGCCATAGCTACGAAGCGTTCGGTATGCCGAGTCCGATTCACGCGTTGGGTCGCGCCATCGCAAAGATTGCGAACCTTGAGGCGAGTATATCACCGAAGGTTACGTTCAACGTGGGTGTCGTTTCTGGCGGCACGTCGGTGAACTCCATCGCCAACAACGGAACGATGGATATTGATTTGCGGAGCGAATCAGCAACCGCATTGGCCGCGATCGATCAGCAGTTACAGACGGCGCTGCTACAGGCGCTCAACGAAGAGCGTGCCCGTTGGCCGCAATCATCGGTCCCGTTAACGATGAAGATTGACACGATCGGCCTACGCGCGGCCGGACGGACAGCGGATACAAGCTATGTGGTGCGCACTGCACTCGCCGTGTCGACGGCGATGCATGTCGTCTCTCCGCTCGTCACATCCAGCACCGACGCAAATATTGCGATGAGCCTGGGCATTCCGGCCCTCATGTTACCAGCCGGTGGCTCTAGCCACGGCGAGCATTCGTTGCAGGAGTGGTATGATGATGGCGTCGACGGTTTCAAGGGACCGCAATGGGTGCTCTTGCTCGTACTGAGCCTCGTTGGTGCTCACTAAGCGACATCGTGTAGGGAAGCAGCAACGGTGGTTCGGAAACGTCGACTGGTCGTGGGTGTGCCATGTCAATCAATGCATGGCACCCGGCGATCGAATTAGCCGCGCGTGCGTAGCGAGTCGGCTTCGAACAGTTTTGGGTCGGCCCAACCGATAACAGCATCAGTCGACCGTACTTGGCGCCAACCCGCACGCGTCTCGCCCAGCATTGCCTTGGATGCTGGATTGATCACCCCAATCACATTGCCACCGCGACTTGCATCATTGCGGACGTTCACCCAAGTACGCGCGACGGCCGGAATCCATTGCACCGAATCAGTGGCGGTCGCGAGTGAGGTGAGGCGCGACATTTCCGTCGAACGATCCGCCTGCAACATCAATTCGTACGGCACCGCGGGGCGAGTTGACTGACGCGTTGTGGACACGACCAGTGCGACCGGCGCATCATTGTTGGCGGTCATCGCCGCGAATGCACGCAAAACGCCCGTTCGTACATTGCTACCGTATTGCCATACGCTAACGGCAGCCACTGCGACGGCGGCAATGCCAACTACTGCGCGGACCACACGCGGCGACCGCCACGCGGTGTGCGACAAATCGCCACACCAATGACACGTCCGATCACGTCGATGCATAATGCTGCAGCGCGAACAGCGCGTAAGCACTGCTCGTTCTCCACGACTATCGAGTGTTGCGAACGGATGTGCGCACATCGGACAGGTGGATGCAGCCACCAATGCCTTCGCACCGCACTCTTCACATCGAATATAGGCCATACTGGTTACTGCCAAGGTGAGCGAACAGACCCAGCATTTAAAAGTGCGGAGCCGGATGTTCACGCGGAAGGTGTTACCCTTGGGACTATTTATCGGTACGGTGCGTCACGGTCTCGAGACGATCGACAGCTTGCTTCGAATCACGAATGCGTTGTTACCGCGCGGTGCCGACACACAGCTCGACTGGGGCGCTACCAACGGCGAACTGCAGGATGGCTAAGACGTCACCCGAGTCAAGCTTGCCATTACAGTTGGCATCGCCTGCCGGCATCGGATTTTGCGCGCTGGAGGGCAACACGCCGACCAGTGCCTGTTGTACCAGCAAAGCGTCGAAGGCGTTGACCACACCGTCCCGATTGACGTCACCGCGGAGCAGCGCAGCGCCGGTGAGCAACTGTGTGGCATAAATTCCGCGACCATATGTTGCCGCGTAGAGGTTGCCAGTCGCCTGTTGAAAGACAAGATCATCAACAATGACATTGGGCATGCCAGGAAAGGCGCTCGACCACGTCAAGCCGGCGTCATTCGTTTCGTAGATGCCAATGTCCGCACCGACAAAAAAGCGATTCGTGCCGGGAATAATCACGCTGGCATTGAACGGAAGGTCGGGTAGCGATCCGGAAAGATTCTGCCACGTCATGCCAAAATCGAGCGTGAGGTACACGTGTGCCGTTCCGAATCCTGACAGCGTAACAAGCGCTCGCTTTGCATCCAGTGGATCGACCGAAATATGCGTGACTGCGCGATTGGGCAACCCGTTGGTGACGTTTGTAAACGTCGCCGCCGCATCGACGGACAGCTGCACATTACCATCGTTGGTGCCAATCCAGATCACGCGCGAGTCGCTCGCCGCGACAGCGATCGTATTGATATATCCCGTTCCCTTACTCAAGTCGGAGGACACCGCTGACCACCCGCCACTGCCCCCTTCACTGACCGTGCGATACAGTCGATAGGTCCCGTAGTACAGTGTCGTTCCAAGGTTTGGATCGACAACGATTGGTGGTAAAAACTTCTTGCGGTCGGTGCTGCTGAAGCCACGATCGGTGACGGACAGTCCGTTGCCGCTTGATGGACGCGTGGATCGATAAATACAGCCGGCATTTTGGCACGTACTCCAAAAAATATTCGGATTGCTGGAGTTAAAGGCTGCGGCACCCCCGTCACCGCCGCTGACGTAGGTCCAGTACCCAGAACCGAAGCCCATTAGAGAGCTATTGTCTTGCAAACCGCCCACGAGCACGTCGGTGAGGGTGGGATGCACCGCGAGACCGGGATAATATTGCGTGACCACGATGTTGGTGTTGCGGCTGATGAATGAATTCCCGGCGTCGTACGACACGTGCACGCCACCGTCACAGCCACCAACGATTACCGTTGGATCACTCGGCGCAAACTCGAGTGCGTGCCAATCCACATGCGTGTTATATGCGACCACGTCGAACGTGCTGCCGCCATCGCGTGATCGGTAAATGCGTGTGCCGCCGAGGTATAGTGTTTTTGCGTCGGTGGGGTCGGCTTCAAGCACGAGGTCGTATGACGACTGCGCACCGAAGTCGCCGCGTACGGTCACGCCGTAGAGCCCCGTAGCGGCGAGCACAGTGGCAGTGGCAGCCGAGTCATCATACACAAGCAACGTGCCCATACGATTCGTCGAGGCAACGGAAACCGCCGCCCACACTTTGTTTGGGGCCGCCGCACTTAACGTGAGGCCGGTGCGTCCGTTGCCTGAGGGAGAGGCGTAGACACGCGTCCACGTTGCACCACGATCGGTGGATTTATAAATGCCACCGCGCACGTTGTCGTTTGAAACGGCCGCCCAAAATACATCCACCTGTTTTGTGTCCGCGCGCACGTCGGTGACGCGCCCGGTAAGCACCGTGACCCACGAGCTGCCGCTGTTAACTGAGCGATGCAAACCGTTTGACGCAGCGTACAGGACCGTGGTGTTGCTGCGCGATCCGGCGGTGGTGCGATCGATCGCGATGCGATAGGTCTGATTGCCGACACCAGTGACTGGGGCAAGCACGCCGCCGCCATTGATTTCTGTCCACGTTGCGCCGGCGTCGAATGAGCGTAACAAACCGCAACCCGACGACTGTGTTGGTTCGCCCGTGCCGACGTAGATGATATTCGGATCGACCGGATCGAGCGCAATTGCCCCCGTGGTCAGTGAGCATTGCGCATCGGTCAGCGGCACCCACGTCGCGCCGCTATTTGTCGTGCGCCACACGCCGCCCGAGGCAGAACCCACGTAGTACGTGCTGGTCGTACGCGGATGCACCGCGACGCTTGTAATTCGGCCGCCATCGGCCTGCGGAGAAGATCCGTAATAACCGTTATTTTGAAACCCGAATGGTCCAACAGAACGCCATGGTGCGACGGCGAGCGCCAACGAGGACAACGGGAGACCGCCGCGCACCGACAGCGCGCGCGCGGCCAAGACGGCGCTGCGTGTTGTTTCAGCAAACGGATATGCGCGATCACGCTCCATGGCTTCTGCACGCTCGCGCGGATCTCCTTCCTTTTCTGGACCGGCTTGTTGCGCGCGTCCGGAGGCGCTTGACACGGCGATGAGCACACAGCTCAGCATCCACTTCGCACGTCGCATCACGGGGTAACCACCACCGGCAATACGGTCACGCTGGGCTTCGCGTCTACAGCATCGATCGAATGCATTTCAATGATCTGCAGTGCAAGCGTTGGCAGCGCAGCGCGCACACGCGACGCGGAACGAATCGCGAATCGGAGTCGCGCGATGATGTTCGGATCGAGACCATCGGCCGACGCGGTCGCCAAGCGCACGCGTCCGCGATCAGCGAGCGCAGCCCGGATGGTGTGATCGGTGGGCGAATCGTCGCGCAAGAAATGCAAAGCCGTCGTGTCAAAGTCGATCGACGCGGTTACGCTCCCGATGCGAGCAGCGGTGGCGTTTGGCGTCACTTTTAGGACGACCGCCAGCGTCGAGTCGTCTCCCGCCTCACGTTCAATCACGAGCGCCGCCGTAGAACCAGCGGCGAGTGACCGAGGCGTGAGCACGGCATCGCGGGTAAAATCGCGACACCCGATCAACATCACTGCGCCCAACAGCGCAAATGCGCGCATAGCACGTTCTCCTTGCCGCGTAGTTAACGGACAACAACTGGATATACGAGCGCGCTCGCCGCGCCCAGCAACGACGTTTGATCGAGCGCGATAAGTTCGAGAAAGCGTGTCGTAACGAAGCCTATACCGATCGTGGCTGCCGTAAAATCAAACTTTGCGAGCGTGATCACGCCCGTCATACCAGTGGCGTTCGCAATAGAAATACGCGCGGTGCCCACGTTGTTATCGGTGGTAATGGCAGGAGAACCTACCGAGCCCAGCGTGGTTTGCGTGAGTCGGAGGACACCCGGCGTATCATTTATTGCCGGCCAGGTAAAGACCACGTTGGCGGCGCCGACCGTTGCGCCACGCGTGTCGAGTTGTAAGACCACCGACAACGTGGTGTTGACGCCATACGAAATGCGCGAGATGTCAGTGCGCAGCAGCGGACCTGTTCCCGACGTCACGTTGAGATACACAGAGTCCGCTTGATCGCCTTGGCCACTCACACGTGCGAGCAACCACGCTTGTCCTTCGGATTTTGCCGTGATGGTTCCATCACTGGCGATCGCGGCGATTGATGGTGATCGACTCTGGAATGTCACCGGAAATACAACAGCCGCGTTGAATGTGTCGCGCACCGTGGCCGGAATAACCAATGTGGTTCCCGGATCGAGCTGATTGATCTTTTGCGCAGCACTGCCGTACGAGACCGTATAGGGCAAGCGCAACGCAAGCGAGACGGGAACGCTGAGCGTGCCGGCGTTTTGGGAAGCGATGTTCACCGTCGCCCGATAGGTGCCGACGGCGAGCGTTCCAGGTGTGGCGCGTATGCTTACGCTGGATTGCGAGGCGCCGAGTGACGCAGTGAGCCACCCGTTATTACCAGTGTAGGTCACGTCTGACGTGAGACCGGTCGGCGCGGTGCAACTCCCGTTGCGATCAACGATGACGAGGCTATCAAGGAGCGGTACCGCACCGATATACGTCGAAAATGCGCGCGATGCGACGGTGGCTGATAGCTGAGGAGGTCGCGTAAGATCGCACGGTACGAGCATGATCGTCGCCGGGGTTAGCGTACCGGTGGCGAACATTACGGTGCGCGTGTTTGGTGCTCCAGTAATACCGAACGCGCTAAAGCTGGCAACGCCGGCGGCGGCGGCGACGGACGATCCAGTGAGCGCTCCACCGCCTGAGAGCAGGCTCGCCGTGATCAGATTCGTAGCTGACGTGACAATGTTTGTGGACGCATCACGCACTTCGATCACCGGCTGCGTGGCGTACAGTGAGTTGAGTCCACCGCCCAACGGTCGCGTGCGAAAGGTGAGCGCGGCAGCCGCGCCAGGTTGTAGATCGAACGGCTCGCTGATCACCGGCGATATGCTCAAGGTGCTGAACGACACCGTGCGCGGACCAACGAGGCCCGTAATGGTCAGACCAGGAAACGTTACCGTGCCAGCGGACGACATCGCCGTCGTTGGCCCGGACAGCGTGCCGCCGCCGCTGGCTAACGAAACCGTAACCGACGCGGTTGCGGTGCTCGCGAGATTGCCCGCCGCGTCACGCAATTCGAGAAATGGCGGAGAGAGCAACGCGACGCCCGCACTTGCTCCGGACGGTTGCGTGACCAGAAGTAAACGGGCGACGACCCCAGGCAGTACCGTGACAGAAGTTGTGCCGATAACGCCGTTTGCTCGAGCGGTGATTGTCGCGGTACCGATGGTCGTCGCGGTCATGACACCGTTTGATGCAATGCTGGCGATTGTCGCATCACTCGAACTCCACTCAATCACCGGCGCACTCACCACCTGCGCACGCTTGTCGGTCACGCGCGCGATGAGTTGCAGCGTCGTGCCCGACTGAACAGTCTGCGCTATGCCGCCGGCGACGATTATTGTTGGTGTGACGTCGGGTTGCGTGGTGTCACCGCCGCACGCCGATATAAAGGCCAGTAGCAACATGGCAGCGCCCATCAGGCGCGCGCGTTGACGCGACAAGCAATCGTTCAACGAATCTCCCGGATGGTCACGTGCGATGACGCAGAGCGTCCGCGCACATTGTTCACAACGACGTCGAATACGCCGGAGGTCCACAACACGGGAGACGCGCCCCCGCCGCTCGCGACGCGATCAGGCAAAATAAATGTCAACCGCGTGCCGTCGTGCATGCTACGGATGCCATGCACCGTGACGGGTCCAACACTGACCGAATTCGAATCGTTCACAAATCCCCGCCCCTGCAGCGTAAGCTCGGCCGGCGCACCATCGCGCATGATGAGCGTGTCGGGTGACACCGCGATGATGACTGGCGCCGTGGTGGACGCCGCGCGTGTTCCGGTGACAGCGGGATTCACGCGGTGGTGGCAGGCACACAGACTTACGAACATCATGCAGGGAGGAACGAACCATCGCCGTCGCGTGCAATTGGTCATAGCTCTGTTCTCGGGATGCGGTCTTACGTAAGCTACGGGAACGACACCCCACGTGCCCTCCCCATTACTTCGCAACCGTGCTCGCACTCGTGGTCCTAACGGCCATTCTCGTTTCCTCCGGCATACCGCCAACGGATCTTGTCACACCGCCCAGCGTCCCGCCACATGTCGGACCGGTTTTTAATGGACGGCTTGGCGGGTTAACGGTGGTGACGCCGCGGCACGATGCGCGGACGATCGTTGACGGAAACCTCATCGAGCCTGAGTGGGCCAGCGCCGCGATGTTGACCGGATTTTCGCAATATTCGCCAACGGACGGCGTGGTCGCGAAAGACAGCACGGAGGTCCTGGTGTGGTATTCGCCAACAGCGTTGCACGTGGGCATCCGCGCGTTCGCCCCACCCGGCACGGTGCGCGCGACATTGGCGGACCGTGACAAAATCGCGCAAGACGACAACATCCAACTCTTTCTCGGCACGTACGGCGACAGTCGACAAGCGCTGGTGTTTTCGGTCAATCCATTGGGCATCCAGAGCGACGGGGTGCTTAACGAAACTGGTGCCGCCACTGGAAACGGATTTTTGGGCGGCGCGCCAAAAACACGGGAGACGGTGGATCTGTCGCCTGATTATTTGTGGAAATCAAAAGGACATGTGACCGACTTCGGGTATGAAGTCGAGATCGAGATTCCGTTTAAGAGTTTGCGTTACGGTACGAGCGAGATTCAGCAATGGCAACTGCACGTTTTACGAACGGTACAGGCGACAGGCTTTGAAGATAGTTGGGCGCCGGCACAGCGGGCCGGTTCAAGTTTTCTTGCGCAATCCGGTCGACTCGTTGGGCTGCGAGATTTGCGACGTGGTCTCACGCTTGATGTAATTCCCACCATCACGACCAGTGCCGTTGGTACGGCGAATGCGGCGACGTCGCGATGGAACTACGCGACCAGTCGGCCAGAACTTGGTGGCAGCATTCGTTGGGGGGTAACGAGTAATCTCACGGTGGCCGGCACGGCGAATCCAGACTTTTCGCAAGTTGAAGCGGACGCGACGCAATTTTCGCTCGATCCGCGGGTGGCTGTGTTCTTTGCGGAGCGTCGTCCGTTTTTTCTCGAGAGTCTCGAACAGTTTACCACGCCATCCAATCTTATTTATACACGGCGCATTTCCCAGCCGGTTGCCGCGGTAAAACTGACGGGCAAGCAGGGAGGATTTGATCTTGGTGTGCTCTCTGCCGTTGATGCGAAAAATGCGTCCTATGACGGTCGGCAGTCGCCGATTTACAACGTGCTGCGCGTACAGCGTGACATCGGTCCGCAGAGTCGACTCGGGCTCGTGTACACCGACAAGGCGGAGGGCGACCATTGGAACCGCGTCCTTGGACTCGACGGCCGGTGGGTGCGCGGCGCGCTGAGCGTGCAGGCGCAAGGTGCGGCCAGTATAACTCACGCCGACACTACGACGTCGCCGCAACCGCTTTGGAATTTAAGTGCAACCGTGAATCGCCGGCATTTTTATGCGCGATACCAAACGGGCGGGATCAGCACGAACTTCGACGCGCAGAGCGGATTTATTTCACGTCCGGGCGTCGCCAATGTGCAGGCCACCCATCGCTACACATTGTTTGGATCGACCGGTGCGGTTGTTGAACAATTTGTGCCTGAAGTTTTTCTCGCGGGGCGGTGGCGGTACGACGACATTGTGCACCGACGCAATGCGCAAGATCTGCAATTGCATTTTCGCACCAACACGCGTTTGCGCGGCGGATGGCAAGTTGGGGCGCAAGCGCTGATCGAGTCGTTTGGATTTGATCGCGCACTCTACGCGAACTACGCGCTGTTTAAAGAGCGCGTGGGTGGCGTTGATACCGTGGCCTACACGGGCACGAAGCGACTGCCGAACTTGGATTGGGTGCTGTCCGTCGGCACACCAGAATTCCGGCGATTTTCATTTAATACGTTCGTGATTTTGGGCAAGGACGAAAACTTTCCCGAATGGAGTTCTGCGGACATCGTGAACATTTCGGGTACGCTCAACGTTCGGCCGTCGGAGCAGCTGCGGCTTGCGTC
>JANYFO010000308.1 GCA_025362635.1 Gemmatimonadaceae bacterium
CGGGCGTCGCGCACATACTGTTCAATGCCGTACTCTTTGATGTAGCCGTGGCCACCGAGTGTCTGCAGCGCGATGTTTGCGTTGTCGAAGCCTTTGTCCGTGAGAAATGCTTTCAACACGGGCGTCATCAAGGCGACCAGATCCTCCGCTTCTTCCCGCTTTGCGGCGTCGGGATGCCCGTGTTCGAGATCGATGCGAATGCCCACCCAGTACGCCAACGAGCGCATGCCTTCATTGAACGCTTTGATACGCAGCAATCCTTTGCGCACATCCGCATGTACAATGATTGGATCGGCTGGACCTGACGGATTTTTAGCGCCCGTGAGCGAGCGTCCCTGCAATCGATCTTTCGCATAGGCCAATGCGTTTTGGTAGGCCACTTCAGACAATCCCAGCCCCTGCATGCCGACGGCGAGACGCGCGCCGTTCATCATGACAAACATCGCGCGCATCCCTTTGTGCTGTTCGCCGACTAACCAGCCGGTCGCACCATCGAAATTCAACACGCACGTTGCCGATGCTTTGATGCCCATTTTGTGCTCGATGGAGCCACAGGTCACACTATTTCTTGTGCCGAGCGTTCCGTCATCCGTTGGCAAATATTTTGGCACCAAGAACATCGAGATCCCCTTTGACCCACTGGGCGCATCCGGCAACTTCGCCAAGACGAGATGCACGATGTTTTCGGTGAGGTCATGATCGCCGGCGGAGATAAAAATCTTTTGCCCCGTGATCTGATACGCACCATCAGCGGCCGGAATAGCCTTGGTGGCGATGATGCCTAAGTCGGTGCCCGCGTGCGCTTCCGTGAGGCACATCGTGCCGCCCCATGTGCCGTCAACGAGTTTGGGGAGAAAGCGATCCTTTAATTCGTCGGTGCCATGACTCACCAACGCACTGTAGGCGCCATGTGCAAGTCCCGGGTACATGCTGAAGGACAAGTTCGCGGAGCAGAGCATCTCTTCCATCACAACGCCCACCAACTTCGGGAGGCCCATGCCGCCGTACTTTGCGTCGGCCGAGACACCGGTCCAGCCGCCTGCGGCATACTGGGCGTACGCGTCCTTAAAACCGGCGGGCGTGCGCACCTCACCGTTGACGAGATGCACGCCTTCCGCATCGCCGCTTTGGTTGAGGGGAAAGAGCACATCTTCGCAGATTTTTGCGCCGCCTTCCAGCACATGGTCGATCATTTCGGGCGTGGCCTCTTCAAACCCGGGCAGCAGCGCCAACTGCCCAACGTTGTGCACGTCGTTCAACAAAAAACGGATATCGTCGAGCGGGGCTTTGTACGTCGGCATGATGGGCGTCCTTGAAGCTGGGCGGAAGCGTGTAGCGGCAGTGGTGCTCGTTAAAAAGTTGGGCACGGAACCGACAGACGGCAAGCCATAAATCACGACGGTACCGTCATGTTTTGACAATTTTGCGCGACGGGTGGGCTCGTGGAACGCCGCGCATTACATGCGCATCATGTTCGCACGCTGCTAAACTCTAGGCAGATACTGACCGCGTATGTGCGCCTTTACTGGAGTCTCTGATGAAGCAGTTTTTCACGGCCATCGCCGCGAATCTCGTGACCATTGCCCTGTGCGTTGTGGGCGTATTTCTCCTCATCATCGGCATTGCCGCTGCCGCCGGACGAAGTGCGCCGACCATTGTGCGTACGGGGTCCGTGCTGATCGTCGACTTAAATCAAACACTGTCGGACACACCGATGCCGGTTGAGCGCGCGTCAGTGTTTGACGAGGCGCTCAGTGGCGCGAAGCACTCGTTGTCGCTGCGATCAGCGACAATCGCGTTGCGGGCAGCGGGCGAGGATGAGCACATCAGCGGCGTCCTCATTCGCGGTACGATCAATGCTGATGGTTACGGTTCTGGATATGCTTCGCTGCGTGAACTTCGCGCGGCCATTGCGGATTTTCGGAAATCGAAGAAACCGGTACATGCGTTTTTGGTGAATCCTGACACGCGCGACTATTACATCGCGTCGGCGGCGTCGGTCGTCACAATTGACCCATTTGGCTCGCTCATGATGCCAGGCATGGCCTCGGAGCAAGTATTCTTTGCCGGCTTGTTTGAGAAGTACGGGATAGGCGTACAAGTCAGTCGCGTTGGTCGTTTCAAGTCGGCCGTTGAGCCGTACACGCGCACCAGCATGAGTCCGGAAAACCGCCAACAAGTGCAATCGTACTTGAGGGATATGTGGCGCGAAGTGAAACGCGGTATTGCTGAGAGTCGCGGTGTCGATACAACGGCGCTGCAGAATATTGTGGACACGCAAGGCATCATTTTACCGGCCGACGCGAAGACCGCACGCTTGGTAGATCGTGTGGCGTATTTCGATGACGTGCTGACCGACTTACAAGATTTGAGTCGTGTCAAAAGCGACGTGAAGGCTGACAAAAAGGTTGCCGCGCGCGCCGTAGACGTTCCGGAGGCTGCGTCGTTGCCGCAGGTGAGTTTGGAAGAATACGCACGCATTGCGACGGCCAAAGATCGCATTTTCAGTGCAAGTCAAGCCATCGCGATTGTGTACGCGGAAGGCGATATCGTCGACGGTGAGAGCGGCAACGGTTCGATTGGTGGAGATGGCCTTTCGCGGGACTTGCGCAGGATTCGCAACGATCCAAAAGTGAAAGCGATTGTCTTGCGCGTGAATAGTCCGGGCGGGAGTGCGATCGCGTCGGAGCGCATCGAGCGTGAGCTTGCGTTAATTGGCCGGACCCGACCGGTGGTCGTGTCGATGGGCACGGTGGCCGCGAGCGGTGGTTACTGGATTAGCACTGCGGCGCAGCGCGTATTTGCGCAACCAAACACGATTACGGGCTCGATTGGTGTCTTTTCCATCGTGCCCAATGTGCAAGGTATTGCGGCAAAAAACGGCATCACGTTTGATACCGTCAAGACGGGACGGTACGCCGATTTGCTGTCAATCGCACGACCGCGTACGGCTGACGAAATGGCGGTGCTGCAACGTGGGACCGACGCGATTTACAATGCGTTTATCGAGCGCGTGGCGAACGCTCGAAAGCTGACGCCTGATTCGGTGCGCGTAATTGCCGAAGGCCGTGTCTGGTCGGGCAGCGAGGCGATACGCATTGGACTCGTGGACTCTATTGGCGGGCTTGATGTCGCCGTGAAGAGCGCGGCAGGACTCGCGCGTATTACCGGCGATTATGAAGTGCGGGAATATCCGCGAGCAAAGAGCGCCATTGAAACGCTGACGGAGTTGATGGATCGTAAACCAACCCCTGTATCGCACGCTACGACAGACCTGCTCGCCGGTAGCGATCCGGCGCATCAACTCGCGCGCAGTATCGCGCGCGAATTTGAGTTGTTGGTGTCGTACAATGATCCGCGCGGCGCGTACGCGCGGATGCCGTTCATTCTACGCGTGCGGTAAACGGCGCGTGATGCACGACCAGCATCGTCGTGGAATACATCACGACAAGCGGTGCGCTTCGGTCGTTACATTGCAATAGATCATTTGTACTTCGCATCCATGTTGGTTGGTTTGACTCTTTCCGTGTCGCATGCTGCGTTCTTCTGTTTTTCTATCCGCGCTAACCTTCTTTATCTCTGCGCCCGCCACGCTCGTGGCGCAGAAACCGCCAGCGACGAAACGTCAAACACGCCCCGCGCCTGCGGTCTCATCGACGCAACAAGCACACGCGGATAGTGTAGCGGGTCATGCCTACCCCACGGGCGGTACATCCGCGGCGGCGCGTGCGCTGGCCGGCAAGGCCGTGCCAACGTGGCCCGTGGTCGGACCGGCGCTGTTGCCCGGCAGTATTCTGCCAGCGAAACGCATCATCGCTTACTACGGCAATCCGCTCTCGAAACGCATGGGCGCACTCGGCGAATATCCAAAAGACGAAATGTTGGCGCGATTAAATCACGAAGTTAATGCCTGGCGCGCCGCCGATCCGTCCACACCCGTGCAGCCCGCGTTGCACCTCATCGCGGTCACCGCCCAAGGCGACAGTGGGAAAGACGGGAAGTATCGACAGCGCATGAGTGATGGACTCATTGAGAAAGTCTATGGATGGGCGCGCGAAAAAAACGCGATCATGTTTCTCGATGTGCAAGTTGGACACAGCACCATTCAACAGGAGTTGCCGCGTCTTGAGCCGTTCTTGTCGCGCGCGGACATGCACTTTGGTATGGATCCCGAGTTCTCCATGAAAGACGGGAAGAAGCCGGGCAAGAAAATCGGCACGTATGACGCGGCGGACGTAAACTGGGCGATTGATTGGTTGGCAAAACTTGTGACCGCGAAAAATCTCCCCCCGAAAATTTTGGTGGTGCATCGATTTACGAAACCGATGCTCACGAATGCATCAAAAATTCATCTCGATGCACGCGTGCAAGTGGTGATCGACATGGACGGGTGGGGTCCACCAAGTCTCAAGCGCGATTCCTACGCCGCATATGTGTATGCCGAGCCGGTGCAGTTCGCTGGGTTTAAACTGTTTTATAAGAATGACATTCGTAGCGGGACGAAGATGTTGACGCCGCTGCAGGTGCTGGGACTGACGCCGAGGCCGTTGTATGTGCAGTACCAGTAGGGATTAGGGGTTAGGGATTAGGGAGAGGCAACTGACGTGATTGAACGGTGGAAAATTACGGTGCAACTGCGAAAACCTTTGGGTTATTTTGTCTAGATGATTGCGGTTCCGCACTGTGCTCCGCCTGCGGCAGTCCCCAAAATGTTGTATCGAACTGGCGTGCTACCGAGAGCGTAGTATTCGAAGCCAATGATGTCGCTGGTAAACAGCAGATTCAGGTCGAGGTCTTCTCGCACGATCCCGTTGAGAATGGTTTGCGGGGAGCATGGCTTACCATTGTGCGAGCTGATGAGCAGTTCTAGCCCGCGCACTTTTTTGGTCCGCGGTAGCCCTGTTTACATTATCGGTCAGAATGGAACTGTCACGACGGTTGGCGTGGTATGGGCAACCAATGGTGGGGCAACGGGAGTCTTTAGTAACCTAGGTCAGATGAAGCAGGATCTCGGCAACCTTCGGTTTTTCTAGGCATATCAAATGAAGAATTCAGAAGAATTGTTCAGGCGACGATCGCGCATCGTCGCATTCATCGGTGCCTTGCCGGTGCTGCTCGCACTAGTCGGCTGCAATGCGGAAGAGAAGCACTTGCCCTGCAGTGGCCAAGCCCGGCATGACGATACATGTACGAAACGCCAGTTCACTCGCGTCACTCGACGGCGTAGCGCGGGTGACCGTACGTCGCACTGTTGTACCAAACGACTCCGCATTCGGGACCCCGTACGACGCGGCGCGGATCACTTACAACGTCAGCGGCACGTACACGGTGAAAGTAGCAGTCGCAGGGTATCGCACGCTGGTCCGCGAGGTCACTGTGCCAAGCTCCACTGCTTAGCGAATACCGGTTCGCAACGCGACATACACGCGTCGGCGGAGTGCGGGTTCGAAGTAGCGATTGCGCGTCGCGTTGATCACAACGGCGGAGGCATAATGTCGATCAAAGAGGTTATCGATGCCGACGGATGGATCGAACGTGAAGCGCGATGCATTGCGTGACGCGTAGCCCGCTCGCAACGCCCACGCAGCAAACCCTGAGGCGAATACGGTGGCGGCATCATCGGCGCTCACGCGCGACGACGCGGTCGCTTCCAGTGTGCTAAACCATCCGTTGTGGCGCGCCGTCAGCCACGCTTGAGCAAAGTGTGTCGGTACGCCGGGAATTGGCTTGCCCGCGTAGCTTGCGCTCCCCACGACGTATGTATCGAAGCGAAATCGCGACCACGTGTAGGCCATGCCTGCCTCGCCAAACGGAAGCGACGCGCGCGCACTACTTTCGATACCACTGCGCGAGGTGCGGCCTGCGTTACGATATGCGCGTCGCCCGGGAGCGTTGGGCACATCAAACGGCACGAGTTCATCTCGCACGGTCGCGCGAAAAGTGGCTAGCTCAAATCGCACACGATCGGCGATGACGCCCTGCATTCCAACTTCCAATGTCTGCGTGCGCTGCGGCGCCAACGAGTCATTCAAGCCAGCGGCACCATTGTCCTTGTTTGTCAGCTCTGTAATGGTGGGCGTTTCAAAAGCGGTCGAGACATTGGCGTACATCGACCACAACGGAGCGACACGCCATGCGACGGCCGCCATCGGACTCACGGCGGAGAGTGTACGCAGACCCGAATCGTCGAGGTTTGTCGCGGTGATGAATCGGTCACGCACGCGAAATGCCACCTGATCGCGACGCAACGCGACACTCGCAAACACACGATGCGGCGCTTCAACTTCGGCGCGCGCATAGACACCGACACCAACGGCTTGCTCTTGTTGATCAAGACGCAACGCACCGCGTTCGGTGCCCGGCTGCGGACATTTCGCCGTGGGTTTGACGATCGCAGCAACGTCCGCGCAGTTTTCATAGTTCACCCGATCATCGCGCTGGCGTTGCGCATCTGCACCGGCCGTCAGTCGTGTTGGCCAACCCCCACGCGTCGTTCGCATACTGCCGCGCACCGACGCACCGGCGACCGTGCGCTGCACCGCGACAATGGCAAATGGCAACGGGTTGTCCAACGATCGCGTGCCGGTAAACACGGATGCGTTCAGCGCATTTCCACCCTGCCCTCGTGATGCGGACAACGAAACTTGCGACTGTCGAACGGCTTTCCGTGAATGCTTCGTGATATTGAGCGAATCGGGCAACGATGGATCACTCGACAATTCGGCTGCCGTGAGTGCACCCGTATTCTCTGCACGCGGCGTGTCGTAATGTGTGCCCTGCAATTCGAGTCGCGTGCCCGCGACGGTGGCGAGCGTGCGCGCAAACACGCTCGTTGCATCAAGCCGCGACCACGTGCGTACGCCATTGCCGTTCGTACGTGTGAACGACGTCAACCACGACACACTATCCCGCGTTGGCACCGAGCCCGAGGCCAACGCCGAAATGCGCCGCACTCCGCCGCCGTCCCAAATGCGCGCCTCTCCTGCTGCGGGCGCGTGTGCTGCATCGCGTGATTTGAAATCCACCACACCACCCGCGGCATTGCCGTACAAAGCCGCGGCCGTCCCGCGCACCAGTTCAACGCTCCCAATACTTTCGAGATCCAGCCAATCCATCGGCGTCTGCCCATCCGGGAGCGTGATGGGAATGCCGTCGGCCACTTGCACCACAGCGAGGATCCGCTGGCATCCCTGAAGTCAGGCAAAGCCAGCCCCGTGCCTCAACATGCCGAGACTGCCTCACCTCAGACGGGACAGGACATCTGACCTGGCAAGGAATCACCCCAGGCAGATGCCGCTAGGCCCTCTACGAGCCCCTCAGCCGCTCACTGCTGCGGATCGCATCGGTTTTCTACTCGCATCGGTCTTACTAGCATAATGTTCCATT
>JANYFO010000007.1 GCA_025362635.1 Gemmatimonadaceae bacterium
ATCGCCCCACTCGGCAAAGGCCAACGGGCGCTCATTGTCGCGCCCCCCAAGGGTGGCAAAACCATCCTCATGCAGCAGTTGGCGAACGCCATTGTCGAGAATCATCCGGAAATCACGCTCATTGTTTTGCTGATTGATGAGCGCCCGGAAGAGGTAACCGATATGCAAGCCAATTGCCCCTCCGCAGAGGTCATTTGCTCCACGTTCGATGAAACCGCTGATCGGCATGTGCAAGTCGCCGATATGGTGATCGAGAAGGCCAAGCGCCTTGTGGAGTCGGGTCGTGATGTGGTGATCTTGCTGGATTCGATTACGCGGCTCGCGCGCGCGCACAATGCCGTGGCGCCATCCGGCGGAAAGATCATGTCGGGTGGCATGGAAGCCGGCGCCATGCAAAAGCCCAAGGCGTTTTTTGGCGCTGCGCGGAACCTCAAGGAAGGCGGTTCACTCACCATAGTTGCAACCGCACTCATCGAGACCAATTCGCGCATGGACGAGTTGATTTTCGAAGAGTTCAAAGGCACCGGCAACATGGAACTCGTGTTGGATCGTAAGCTCGCCAATGCGCGTATTTTTCCCGCCCTCGACATTCAAAAATCCGGAACGCGTCGTGAGGAGTTACTGCTCACGCCGTTTGAACAACAGCGGGTGTATTTATTGCGCGCATTTCTTGCTGACATGCCGTCGGAAGACGCGTTGTTGTTTCTCGTGAAGCGCATGGAGCGCGCGAAAAACAATCAGGAATTCTTTGAGCAGATGGCGGAACCGTGACCACTGAAAATACCGGCTCGCTGGGCCGGTTGCTGGCAGTAGACTGGGGCGACAAACGCATTGGACTCGCGGTAAGTGACGAACTTGGCATGCTGGCGTCGCCCGCTGGGACGATTGTTCGTCGCGCGGGAAAGCGTGCGCCGATCGCCGAGTTGATGCGTCGAGCCGATGCGTTAGCAGTCACAGGATTTATTTTCGGCTTGCCGATCGATCTGCTTGGCGGTGAAACCGCGCGTTCGGCTGAAGTACGCGAAGTGGCGGCAAAATTGGCGTCACGTCAGTCGCGCACCGTGCGACTCGTCGATGAGCGATTTACCACGTCGGCCGCGTTGCGCAGCGTTCGCGAACAAGGCGGCACCACCCGCGGTCGCAAGGATGAGGTGGATGCACTTGCTGCGGCATTTCTATTGGAAGGATTTTTGCGCGCAGCAAAACAGGGTGTGTCGATTGGTGAAGCGGTCATCGTCGCATGAGTGCGACTCGTCGCAAAGCACAGTCGCGCACATTGCAACTCTGTGTGGCAGCCGTGGTGGTGCTCTTCGGCTGGTGGTTGTGGCGAGAAATTGGTGGCACGACCAGCAATCCAAAAACCGTGCGCGTCACCATTCCTCGCGGCACCACCGTTCGTGCGGCTGGGGATTCGCTCGCACGAGCGCACGTCGTCGCGTCGTCGCGGTTCTTCCGCTGGTATGCCAAGTCAACCGGTGTTGCGCGTGCAATTAAGCCGGGCGCGTACCTGTTTGGCGAACGCACCGGTTACGCGGAGGTATTGGAGACGCTTATTGAAGGTCGCGGTATCATGCACACTGTCGTGATTCCCGAAGGCTACGATTTACGCGACATCACGCCGCTGCTTGTAAAAGCACTCGGGGTGACTTCCGATTCTGTACGGGTGGCGGCGACCGATTCGACGTGGCGCGCGAGGTTGAACGTGCCGGCACCCTCTCTTGAAGGATATTTATTTCCCGCGACGTATAGTTTTGCGGATGGTACAACGGCCCGCGAAGCCGTGACGGAAATGCTTGTGCGTTTTGAGTCCGTGTGGAAACCGGAGTGGGATGCGCAATTGCAAATAATGTCCATCTCTCGGCATGCGGCGATGACCATGGCGTCTATTGTTGAAAAAGAAGCGCGCAAAGCCGAAGAGCGTCCCATCATTGCGGCGGTGTACTGGAATCGGGTCAAGAAAGGCATGCTCTTGCAGGCCGATCCCAGCGTGCAATACGCGCTCCCTGCACACGTTGATCGCGTGTTCTACAAGGACCTCGAGGTTGACTCCAAGTACAATACCTATCGATATCTCGGATTACCGCCTGGTCCGATTGCGTCGCCCGGTGAACCGTCCATTGCCGCCGCGCTACATCCCGCAAACGTCTCGTATCTCTATTTTGTGGCGCATCCGGATGGGCATCACGAATTTCGCGCCACATTTGCCGAACATCGTGAAGCGATTGCATCAATTAAGCGCGCGGGAAAAGGCGACGTCTCGAAAACGTCGAACCGTTCGGTGAAAGCGCCGGCCACGAAGTGAGCGGGGCGCGCGTGCTCGACGCGTTGGCGACGATTTCCCCAAAGGGAACGAAGCGAATCAAAGCGGGGCATCCGTGGATTTTCCGCAGCGATGTTGTAGATCGCCCGCACGCTCCAGCCGGTATCGTACGACTCGAATCGGCGCGCGGTGAACCGCTTGGTTGGGCTCTTTGGAGTCCGGCCTCAGAAATTTCGTTGCGGCACATTGAGGGAAGTCCGTCACGCGTACCAGACGCTGCGTGGTGGCATCAGAAATTGTCGACGGTCATCGCGCGTCGTGCGTCATTGGCCGCACATTCAAGTGCGTACCGCTTGGTGCACGGCGAAGGCGACGGACTGCCGTCGCTCGTCGTTGATCGATATGGCGATGCGTTGGTCGTGCAAATACTTTCGGCGGGCGTGGACGCGTGGACCGCAGAGATTGTCGATGCATTGCATCAAATCACGGGTGCGACCGGCATTCTCGCGCGCAATGATCCGGCAGCGCGAGCACGCGAAGGGTTGCCCCGCGAGGTCCGGTTGCTGTCCGGCGACGTGGCGCGCACGCTCGAAGTGCATGAGCACGGCATCCGATTCATCGCCGCGCCGTGGGATGGACAAAAAACCGGTGCATTTCTCGATCAACGCGAAAATCGCGTACTGATCGGCGCTCGAAGTCGCGGCGCGGCACTGGACTGCTTTGCGTACCATGGCTCGTTTGCGCTGCATATGGCGAAGCGCGCGACGCAGGTCACGGCACTTGATGTGTCCGCGCCTGCGCTCGCACGCGTCCAAGAACACGCAACACTCAACGGCTTGACGAATATCGACGTCATGGAAGGCGATGCCTTTGACGTTCTTCGCGAATGGAATCGTGACGGCCGGCGGTTCGACACGATTGTCGTTGATCCGCCAGCGTTCGCTAAAAACAAAGCCGCGTTGTCGGGTGCGCTACGCGGGTACAAGGACATCAATTTGCAGGCAATGCGCCTGTTGGCACCTGGTGGAGTCTTATTTTCGGCAAGCTGTTCGTTTCATGTGTCGCGCGAACTATTCCATGATGTGTTACGCGAAGCCGCAAGCGACAGTGGTCGGCAGATGGCGTTTCGGGCGTTTACCGGACAGCCACTTGATCATCCTGAATTGTTGACCGTTCCCGAGACGGGATATTTGAAAGGTGTTGTGCTCGAAGCGATGGATTAGCTGGAATTTTTACTGAGACCGCGCTGATGCATATCGGAATTGAGGCGGCGCGATTGCTGCAAGAACGCCGTGGCATCGGTCGCTACGTGCGCAAACTCTTGTTGCATATGCCTCTGCTGCAGCCAGACATTCGATTCACATTGTTTGCGCGTCGTAGCGGTGACATCGCGGATATGCGTGCGCACGTTACGGCCATTTCACCCGCGTTCGCCGAGCGTACTTCTATAGAAGCGATGAGTGCGTTGCGGTCGGCCAATGTTGACGTCATGTGGTATCCGTGGAACTGGATCACCGTGCCGTCGGCGCGTGCGCCCATGGTGCCGACCATTTTGGATATCGCGCCGATGCTGCAGCTCGACCATCGGTGGTGGAAGGTGCATAAGCGGTGGAAAT
>JANYFO010000017.1 GCA_025362635.1 Gemmatimonadaceae bacterium
CGCGCGTTCGGTCGCGAGGTTACCAACACCTGTTGCGAATGCTGTGTCCCATTCCATAACCCACCTTCGATCAGCGTGTACGTGGCCGACAGTTTTCGACTGGCGTTCGTTGCGCCCTTAAACTGCCAATCGGTCCACGCGTAGCCGCCGGCCGGAATCGGCGCGATGGCCTGATTGATGCGAAACGGTGACGCGATCCGCTGGAAGCGTGGATTAGCGGACAACTCAAAAAAGGCACCGCTGTTCAAGAAAAATGTGTAGCCGGTATGCAAATCTTTCGCAGCGATTGTCCCGTCGAGCGACTCGTAGTAATTCCACGTAATGTGTGGATGCATCTCGCGCGCGCCGATGCGTGCGAGCCACGTGGGACGCGGGCGAATTCCGAGATCGAGGAGATACTTACGCGTGTCGGTGCGACGAAAAAATCCTAAGTCGTCCGCAAAGCCACGCCCGATCTCGAGCACGCCAACTTTTGCGTGAACAAAATTCCCCTCGTGGTTCACGGATGACCGCCAGGCGTATTGACCGCCGCTGCGTGTGGGCGTGCGCGTCCCAATGACATAACTGCTCCAATCCCATGTGCCCGGCAGTCTAAACGTCGCATCAACTCCCGCGACACGATTCCAGTTGTGCGCGTTGCCCGTCCCAAGCGCTTCGCGGTCGAGGACGATCAGACCAACGTCGGATCCCGGCGCCAAATTCCTGCGCAAGCGGAGCACACCATACCGGTTGGCTGGTGCGGTTGCCGATGGTTGCGTTTGAATCGCGAGTGCACCAATTGTCAGCCCGCTTGCGGTTCCCGTCAGGCGAACACCAGCGGGGATTGGCAGCGCACGACCATCAGACGACAGGCCAATGCGTCGACTGAAAAAGAGCAGCATGTCTTCATCGGGTGTTGGTGCCAACACGACGCGATTATTTCGCGCGGCATCACCCACGTAAAAGATGCCCGAGTTTTCGAGAAAAAATTCGCGCTTTTCGGGAAAGAACTGACTGAATTGTGTGAGGTTGACTTGCTGTTCATCCGCTTCGACCTGCGCGAAGTCGGGATTGACTGACAGGTTAAACGCGAGGTGTCGTGTCACGCCGTATGTGACGTCAAGCCCGGCTGCCTCACTCGCAACGGACTTCTTGCCACCCAACTCACGCACGGTGCGGCCCACCGCATACGGCTTGATGCGAAGGTCACGCGATGTGCCCTCAATCTCCAATCCCTCAAGCGTGCCAGCCAACGAGACGCGGGTGATGCTGAATGCGCGTGGAATGGGCGCCCAGTACGTCACCTCATTGCGATGCCGAATGCGTCGCGCAAAGTTGATGCCCCACCCCGTGCCGGTTCCCAGCTGATAGCGCAGCGTACGAAAAGGAATGGCCATCTCGACGGTCCAGCCATCAGCCGTGCGCTGGGTCTTTACGGTCCAGACGCCATCCCAGCTTGTATTGACTTCCCGTCCCTCGTTCGCCACTTGGCGATCGGCGCGCGCACCATCGGCGTTGGTCAGAAATACGTACCCGTTGCGTCGATCATGAAACGTGTCCAGCAGCACTTCAAAATCATCCTGATCGTCTTCTTTAAAATCTTTGCGGATATCGTTGACCACGATGTGTGATGCGTCGCGATCATGCAACACAGCGCCAACATAGAGAAACTCCGCGTCGAACAGCACGCGCACCTCCGTCGCCTCTGTTGCTGGCTCGCCAGTGCGCGGTTCTGCTTGCGTAAATCCGGATGCAAGCGGGGCTGAAGCCCATGCCGCTTCGTCAAGCTTACCATCGATGATGATCGGATGCGCTGTACGAACGGCGCGGATCGTGCGCGAGTCTCGCGCAGCCAACGGTGCGACTGGAACGACCTGCGCGCCAACAAGGGTGCTGGCGACAAAGGAAAGAACGACAGCAAGTCGTGCGGTATTGCAGGGCATCACGGGACGCGTGTGTGGTGAACGGTATACAAGCTGCTGCGAAACGTAGCGCGCGATTGCCGATCGCCAATATTAAAATTCAGAAGCGCAGGCTCCAAAGCGCCAACGGCAACCGCACGACACGTGCGGTGAACGCAAACACCCTCAGAACTCGCGGCTACTGCCAACCACAAAAAGCGTGTGCTCTTGGAAAAAGTGTGCGTATCCGCTGGTCGCGTGTCGCCTAGTCTTTTTCAGCGCGCCATCGAATCACTCGATACACCGGCCACGATAGTGCAACGAGCGCCAGCGCGCGTAAACTATTCGACCGATCGCTCACAAGTGCTGCAGTCATAAACGCGAGAGAGCCCGCCACCGCAAGTCCGGGAACGACGGGATACCACGGTACACGAAACGGTCGCGGTGTGAGCGGTTCGCGAATGCGCAACACAAAGAGTGTTGAGAATGTCATCGCGTAATTGGCCACGAAGAGAAACGCCAAGAGCGCAAGCACGCTGTCGAACGTGTTCGTCACAATAAACAGCAGCGCCAGTGCGGCGCTCGCAAAGTGCGCTGGCACCGGTGTGCCGCCAGCGTTCACGCGCTGGAAGAACTTTGGAAACAGCGCGACGCGACTCATCGCATACGGTACGCGGGACGCCATCAGCAGCAGCGCATTGACCGTCGCGATGAGTGACACCAGCATCACTAACCGCAATACTGTATCACCTTTTGGACCAAACAATCGCACCGCGGCGCTGGCGGCCACGAACGGATCACCCGCCATTTCACGAATGGGTACTACGTGGAGAAACGCGGCATTGAGCAACAAGTAAATAAGCAAGACTAACAACACACCACCAATCATTGTGCGCGGAATTGCCCGTCCCGCATCCTGAATTTCTTCCGCAAAGTACACCGGACCTGTCCAGCCATCGTACGTGTAAATCACCGACTGCAGCGCCACGATCACCGCACTCGCTAACGCCACACCACTGGGCATGACAACGTTCACGCTCGGCGGCAGAACAGCTGGGACATAGTGACCACTCATCACCAGCGCGACGATGGCCAACGTGACGAGTGCCAGTGCCTTGAGCAAACTGGTAAGCCGTTGCGCGGCATCACCGAAATGAATGCCGCGCCATTGTAGCACGGCAAAGAGCGCCACCACGCTTGACGCAATAATCGCCGAGTGACCAGCAAACGCCGCAATGAGCGGACCGACATACTCTCCAAATACAATCGCCACGGCGGCGACGCTGCCTGACGTGGACAGCCAGTCCGTCCAGCCGGTTACGAACCCTGCGTATGGACCCAGCGCGTAATGCACCAGCGGGAACTGGCCACCAGACCGCGGACGCATCGCCGACAACTCGGCCACCGTGAGCGCACCGAGCAGCGCATAGAGCGCCCCCGCGGCCCACACGGCCATGAACAGCGGCACGGAGGGCACGCGGGCGGCGACTTCTCCCGGCGTGCGTAAAATTCCCATGCCGATCGTGTTGCCGACTAAGACGGCTAAACCAAACGCCACGCCCAGCACTTGGAGCAGACGACCAGATGGATGTACGTTCGATGGCACGTCGTTCATCAACGCTCAGTGGAGGAAGGCGTCGCAAGCCGCGAGCACAACACAGTGAATCTTTTTTCTCGCAACGAAATTTCCTTCGTCATGCGATCTTGAAGAGGCGTCTTACCGACGGTGAAAAAACGAAATTCCGGTGTGTCAAGCGGGATTTTACCGTCCAAATCTCGCCACGCATCCGGTCCCTGCCCTGAACTTCCGGTGATATTGTGACTTGACTCCGCTTTTGCTTGGCAGCACGTTCACAAATGTGATCGTGAACCCACCAACGATGAATCCGTACGTCATCTTTCTGCTGTACCTGTCGGCGATCCTCGCGTTCGTTGGCCTCGTCCTTGGTCTGAACCGACTCTTGGGACCGAAACCGCACAATAGCGCGATTAAACTCGAGCCATTCGAGTGCGGCGTCATGGCCAACGACGTCATCAACGTGAAAGCCGTATCGATCAAATACTACGGCGTAGCGATTCTGTTTATTCTGTTCGACCTCGAAGCCATGTTCCTATTCATTTGGGCATTAGGGGCGCAGCCACTAACGGGATTTCTGCTCTTCACGTTCTTCCTCTTTGTCTTTCTGCTGGTCCTCAGCCTGCTATACGTGTACAAAGCGCGGCTTCTGGAAGCAGTTACGGAGTAGCGATGTACGGGAAGTCTCTCCCTGTAGTCTCCGTGCCGCGTCAACCCGCGGGCACGTTTGAATACTTGACGACGAAAAAAGACGAACTGGTAGGATGGGCGCGGAAGTTTTCGCTCTTCCCATATCCGTTTGTCACGGCGTGTTGCGCGATGGAATTCATGGCCGTGAGTGCGTCGGCGTATGATACCGATCGCTTCGGTGCGGCACTTCCACGGTTTTCGCCACGCCAAGCCGATTTGCTCATGATCGTCGGCACCGTCACGCAAAAACAGGCGCCCATTTTGCTCAAAGTATACGAGCAGATGTGCGAGCCGAAATGGGTGATGGCGTTCGGTGTGTGCGCGACGAGCGGTGGCTTCTACCAGAATTACGCGTCACTGCCGGGCATCGATAAAATCATTCCGGTCGACATCTACATTCCCGGTTGCCCCCCGCGACCTGAGATGGTGATCGACGGTATCATGAAGTTGCAGGACATCATCGCGCGCGGAAAGCATCCCATCATTAACGATAAGTTTTGATGGTGTCGCCGCCCATCCTCGACGCACTGCACACCGCACTGTCTGCCAATGGCGCGCGCACGGCCCTGTCGCACGGGGTCTTTGTTTGCGAGCTCGAATCGCAGTACCTGTTCGCAACCGCAACGCAACTCCAATCGGCGTTCGCGTTTGACGTCTTTCTCGATGTCACCGCGGTGGACTGGCCCAGTGCCGCGCTGCGCTTTGAAGTGGTGTACCACTTCTACTCCACCACGCATAAAGTGCGCGTGCGACTGAAAACGCGTGTTTCTGAAGCCAGCCCGCATGTACCAACGCTGCGACCGTTGTACGGCTCGGCGGGCTACATGGAGCGCGAATGCCACGATATGTACGGCATCATGTTTGACGGCAACGACGACCTGCGTCCCATCCTGCTATATGAAGGATTTCACGGGCATCCGCTGCGCAAAGACTACCCGAAGCAGCTTGAGCAACCACTCGTGCGCTATCGGTTTTAGTCGATGACCGCTGAACTCACGATTCCCAACCCAGTACGCTCAGCGTTCGTGACACACGAGCGCGAAGGCTCGGTGATTGTCAACATCGGACCCTCGCACCCGGCCACACACGGCACCGTGCAGATTATCGCTGAGCTAGACGGCGAGCGGGTGCTCCGTACGGACGTACATTGTGGCTACTTGCACCGCGGATTCGAAAAGGAATGTGAAGACCACACGTGGCATAATCTCATTCCCTATGTTGACCGACTCAACTACTGCTCGGCGCTGATCAACGATTTCGCGTACTGCGACGCCGTCGAACAGCTGATGAGTATTGAAATCACACCGCGTTGCAAGTATTTGCGCACGCTGCTCTCGGAGTATTCGCGCCTCACGGATCATCTCACGTGCGTCGCCGCAAGCCTCATGGAGTTAGGCGCGATGACCGCGTTCCTCTATTTGGTCATGATTCGCGATTACATGTACGAACATCTCGCGGCCCTTACCGGTGCCCGCGTGACGTATTCGTATGGACGCATTGGTGGGCTTGCCGACGACTTGCCGGCCGGATGGCTCACACGCCTCGCCGAAATTCTTGATCAGTACGCGGACTTCGTGGGACGTGTGCACGGGCTCGTGGATCGCAACCGCATCTTTATTGATCGCATGCGCAACGTCGGCGTGATCAGTACCGCGGATGCACTGAGTTGGGGTTTCACTGGGCCCATTCTCCGTTCCACCGGCGTCCCACGCGACCTTCGCAAGGATACGCCCTACCTCGCGTACGGCGAATTGGATTTTCAAGTGCCGGTGGGCATCAACGGCGATAACTACGATCGCTACTTCGTCCGTATGCGCGAGATGGACGAGTCGGTGCATATGATGCGCCAGCTCATGGATATGCTTCCGGACGGCCCAATCAACGTCGACGATCGGCGTTGTGTGTTTCCGCCGAAAGCACTCGTGTACAACGAAATCGAATCACTGATCAACCACTTTAAGCTGGTGATGGAAGGACCCTCCGTTCCGTCAGGCGACATCTACACCGCGCACGAAGCGCCCAATGGGGAACTCGGATTTTATATCGTCAGCGTTGGCGGTGGGGTCCCGTACAAAGTGCACGTGCGCAGCCCAAGCTTCGTCCATATGGGTGGGGTACACCTCATGCTCAACGGCGGTCAACTCGCTGATGTCGTCACAACATTTGGCTCCGTGAACATGATCGGCGGGGAGTGTGATCGATGAAACACCTCATCCCCGAGTTCAACGAGATGCGCAAACGCTATCCACCCAACTTCGAATCGTCGCTCGTCATCCCGTGTGTGCGACGCATTCAAGAAGATCGCGGCTACGTCGCCGACAGCGATATTGACGAACTCGTAGAATATTTGGGCGTACCACGCATTCAGATCGAAGAAGTGCTCGCCTTTTATACGATGCTTCGTCGCGCACCCATCGGTCGTTACCATCTCCAGGTGTGCCACAATGTGTCCTGCTCGATGCGTGGTGCCGAACGACTCGTGGCACAACTCACTCGCACGCTCGGCATCGCACCGGGGCAAACCACGGCCGACGGTCGTTACACATTGTCGACGGTGGAGTGTCTCGCGTCCTGCGGCACCGCACCGATGATGATGATCAACGACACGTATTACGAAAACTTAGATCTCGCCACCGTCGACGCACTGATCGCGCAGGTCACGTCGGAACCGCATGCCGAGCGTCGACTATGACCGGCAAGCAGTTGTTTATGGATTTCGAGATCACGGCAACGTCACACACGTTGGCTGAGTATAAGGCCCGTGGTGGATACGAGGCGTTGACGAAGGTCTTGCGCGAGATGAAACCGGAGGATGTGACGAAGGAAGTGTCTGCATCCGGTCTTCTCGGCCACGGCGGTGCCGCGTTTCCGGCAGGGCGGAAGTGGGGCGTGATCAAATTGAACGACGGACAACCGCATTATCTGTGCATGAATGCCGATGAGGGCGAGCCCGGCACGTTTAAAGACCGATGGCTGATGGAGCACACGCCGCACTTGGTGCTCGAGTCTATGCTCATTGGGTCGTACGCGCTGCAAGGTCGGCACTCGTTCATCTACATTCGCGGCGAGTTCGATCTGTCCTATCGTCGATTGGCCGATGCGCTGGAAGAGGCGTACGCTGATGGATTGTTCGGCGAGAATATTCTTGGTAGCGGGTTCTCGTGCGACTTAGTGATCTATCGCGGCGCGGGTTCGTACGTGTGCGGTGAAGCGTCGGCCATGTTGACGTCGCTTGAAGGCAAGAAGGGTTATCCGCGCAACCGGCCGCCGCGACTCACCGTGCAGGGGCTTTATCGGTGTCCCACCGTGGTGAACAATGTGGAGACGCTGGCGAACGTGCCGTATATCGTGAAGCACGGTGCGGCGGCGTTTCGCGCCATTGGCACAGCCAAAAGTCCGGGGACGCAGCTCATTTCCATTTCGGGACATATCAACAAGCCCGGCGTGTATGAAGTAGAGTACGGCTATCCATTTGCAAAATTCTTATTTGAAGATTGCGGCGGCATTCTGCACGGTCAGAAACTCAAGTGCGTGATTCCAGGTGGCATCTCCACGAAGGTGCTTACGGCCGAGGATATCGCACCACTCGTCCTTGATCACGCGTCACTGGTCGAGGCGGGTTCCCAGCTTGGCTCACAGGGCATGATTGTGGTGGCCGAGGGCACGTGCATGGTGCGTCTGCTGCAGGTGATGCTGCGCTTTTATCATCACGAGTCCTGCGGTCAGTGCACCCCGTGCCGAGAAGGGATGGGATGGCTGGAGAAAATCAGTACTCGCGTGGTCGCCGGCGGTGGTGTGCCCGAAGACATTGCGCGGCTGTATCAAATATCGCGTGCAAACGATGGTACAACGATTTGCGGGTTGGGTGACGCTGCTGGTTACGCGACCGTGGGCATTCTCGACAAGTATCGCCACGAGTTTGACTTTTACATTGAGCACAAGCGTTCGATGTTTGATGGTCGGTTGGAGGTAGCCGTCGCATGATCGATTTCTTCATCGACGGCGTCGCGGTGCAGGCTGAAAATGGGCACACCGTGATGCAGGCCGCCATTGCTGCGGGCATCAATATTCCCTCGTTCTGTTGGCATCCACAATTGTCCGTGCCGGGCAACTGTCGCATTTGTATGGTGGAGGTTGAGGCCGACGGTGGTGCGTGGTTTGATATCTCGTGCAACATGCCGGTCGTGAGTGGCATGCGCGTGCTGACCGATTCGGAGAAGGTGAAGGAACTGCGGAAGGATACGATGCAGTTCATCACGCTCAATCACCCGGTTGACTGCGGCATTTGTAACAAGTCGGGCGAGTGCTTGTTGCAGGACCATCATTTCGCGTACAACGGGATGCCGTCGTTGTCGCGTGACCCCAAAACACACGCGACAAAGTTTTATCCGTTGTCCGAGCGCATTATGCTGGATAACGAGCGGTGTATCATGTGTTCGCGTTGCGTGCGTTTTACCGCCGAAATTTCGAAATCGAATGCGTTGGGTGTCGAGAATCGCGGCGATCATTCGCTCATTCGCCCTGCCGCCGATGTGAATTTTGATGACGACGCATATTCGGATAATGTGATCGACATCTGTCCCGTTGGTGCGCTGCTGTCACGCGAGTTGCTCGATCACGCTCGCGTGTGGTACCTCAAGGCCACGCCCTCGGTGTGTCCGGGGTGCGAGCGTGGGTGCAGTATCAACATTTGGCATCGCAAAGCAGAGTGGAAACTCAACGCGCTCGATCCTAAGCTCAATACGCGCATTGATCGCATCACACCACTCGACAACCCAGCGGTCAATGGGCCGTGGGTGTGTAACAAGGCGCGTGATTTGAGTCGCATTTTCGAGCGTCCGCGCGCGACGCAGCCGATGGCGGGGGGCGTCGCCGTGCCACTGCCCGATGCCATCGCTGCAGCAGCGGAGCTTATTGTGAATGCCACGCATTCGGTGGCGTTCGTTTCCAGTTGGGGCTCAAACGAAGAGCTCGCGGCATTTCACACAATTTTCGGCTCGACATTTACGAGTTTTGTGAAAGCGGATTGGACGGTGCAACCCGGTGAGCGCATTGTCGACGATGTCCTCATCAAGCCCGACAAAAATCCCAACACCTTTTTTGCGCGTACGATGTTTTCACCAATGCCCGACGATGCGTCGGTGGCTGTCCCGGCAAATACGGACGTGCTTTTAGTATGGGGTGAAGGTGTCGCGCTCGATGCCGTACCGGCCACAACGCGGGTGATTCTGCTCACGTCGTATGACTTGCCGGGCCATAGTCGCGCCGACGTACTACTGCCGATCAGTGTGCAAACAGAACGGAACGGACACTACACCAACTTTGCTGGTGTGGTTACCGCGTTTGCACAGTGTTTTCCAAAGCACGCCAATGTATCGGATGCCGCCGTTTTGTTTGAGGCCATTTATGCCGCTTCGTCTCATGTTGTGGGAGCGCAATAGTGCTGCCAGATCTCGCAATCTCCTTACTGTTTATCGTTGGGTCGATTGTCATGCTGATGAGTTTTGGTGGTTTGCTCACGTGGGTGGAGCGTAAGCAAGCCGCCGTGATGTCAGACCGCATCGGTGCGAATCGCGCGTATATCCGCGTGCCATTTACGCAAATCAAACTGGTGTGGATGGGACTGTTTCACGGCATGGCTGACGGTTTGAAGATGTTGGTGAAAGAAGATTTCAAGCCACGTACGTACGATCAGGTGGCGTACACATTGGCGCCGTACGTGGTCTTTGCGCCGGTACTGTTGGTGTTCGCGGTGATTCCGTTTGGCGGCATACTCGATCCCGGTAAGCTGATTCCATCACTGGCCTCGTGGTTTGGTGGACGCACGTATCCGATGCAAATCGCCAATCTCGATGCGGGCCTCTTGGTGGTTTTCGCGTTTAGCGGTTTCTCCATTTTGGGAACCATGCTTGCCGGGTGGTCATCCGATAACAAGTTCTCGCTGTTGGGCGGTGTTCGCGCTGGTTCGCAGATGATCTCCTACGAACTGGTGATGGGACTCACCGTCATGGGATTGATTCTCGTGTTCGGCACAGTCGATTTGCGTCGCATGGTCATGCAGCAATCGGGCATGATTTGGGGCGTGTTGCCAGCGTGGGGCGTGTTCTATCAACCGGTTGCCGCGGTGCTCTTTTTGACAGCGGCGATCGCTGAAAACAAGCGTATTCCGTTTGACTTACCCGAAGCCGAATCAGAATTGGTGGCGGGGTACTACACGGAGTACAGCGCCATGAAAATGGGGCTGTTCATGTTCGCTGAGTTTATTGAGATCGCCATTGTTGGGGCACTGTTTACAACATTGTTTTTGGGTGGGTACAATTTGCCATTCATGAATGATGCGGGCTTCGCATTGCCGGGCGGTCATTTTATCGAAATGCGACACGGTGTTGTGGTGCTGACGCAGGTCATCGTCTTCTTGGCGAAAGTGTTCATCATGTGCGTGTTCCAGATTCAGATCCGATGGTCGCTGCCTCGTTTTCGGTATGATCAGATGCTGTCGTTTGCGTGGAAGCTGCTGTTGCCCCTCACGTTGCTCAATTTGTCCATCACGGCGGTTCTCGTGTGGCTACGCCAGGGAGTGACGTCGTGACGTCAAAGCAACTGCCGCAATACGACACGAAGGCGCACGTGCGCAAAGAATACTGGAACGAACCAACGATGTCGTGGTGGGAGCGCGCATACCTTCCAGAAATATTACGTGGATTGTCGATTACGTCGGGCATCTTTCTGCGCAACATGTCGCGCTGGATTACCGGCCGCAAAGGCGCGCTCACCACGTACTATCCTGAAGAGAAGCGTGCCGACTACGCACCGCGTAATCGTGGTAAGCACATTCTCACGCAACGTCCAGACGGTACGCCGCAGTGTATTGCGTGCAACATGTGCGCGACGGTCTGCCCCGCGAAGGTGATCGAAATTGAGGCTGGCTTCGACGCGTCCGATCCGGCGCATCCCAAGTACCCGATTCGATTCGAAATCGACTATTCGCGTTGCGTCTTTTGTGGACTGTGCATTGAAGCGTGCCCAGAGGACGCAATTCGCATGGAACCGGATACCCCAGCACTCGCGTCGACCGATCGCTTCGACATGTGGCTTACGATGGACGAAATGCTGACATGGAATCCGCATCGTGACGTGTTAAAGCCGTATCCCCCCAAAGGCGGCGTGTCGCTACCGCGAGGCGACGTATCCTCGACTCACTAGTCCTCGCGCTGTTTGGTGGACTCGCCCTGTTGGGCGCAATCCTCATGCTCGTGTTGCGAGAGCCCATGCGCGTCGCACTCGCCCTCATCACAACGATGGTCTCACTCGGCGCCATTTATGGTTTGTTGGGTGTGCATTTCATCGCCGCGTTTCAAGTGCTGATTTACGTCGGTGCGGTGATGGTGTTTATGGTCTACGTCATCATGTTGCTGGAAGTCCGCGAGGCGGCTGGTAGTCAGCGGTACTCTCGCTTGCTCATTCCTGGTGCGTTCGCGTTTGCGATGCTGGTGGGCGTGCTTGGTATCAGTGTGTGGCATGCCTTTGGCGCGAGCGCGGTGTCGACGGGTGCCGAAAGCGCGGTCTATGGCATGTCGACATTCTCGACAACGTTTCTACGCGACTATTGGCTGCCGTTTGAACTCACCACCGTATTGTTGGTTGCCGCAATCGTTGCTGCGCTGGCGGTCATTCGCGTGAGTCGGAAGGCGCATGGATAAACATCAGCTGTTGCTCTGGCTCGCCATTGCGCTCTTCTCGCTCGGCTTGCTCGGTGTCATCGTGCGACGAAACGCCCTCATCATGCTGATGTGCATGGAACTGATGCTCAACGGTGTGAATCTGAGTCTGATCACGTTTTTACATCAAAATGGCGCTGCTGCTGGCGGCGTGCTGGTTTTTCTTGTGTTTGTGGTGGCCACGGCAGAAATCGCGATTGCCATTCCCATTGTGCTGCTGCTGGTGCGTCGCAAGCGCAGTCTAGATCTCGATGCGTACTCCGATCTTCAGGGATAAGCAACGATGACCCACGCGCTCTTGTTGATCGCGCTCCTCCCGTTGCTTGGCTTCCTAGTGAATGGCCTCTTTGCCACGCAGCTCGGCGGCAATCGTGTTGGGAAGACATTTGTGAACGTGATAGCGTGTGGAATGCCGCTACTGTCGTTCGCGCTCACCATCGTCAGTTTTTTGCAACTCCGGTCCGGCGGCTATGCCCCAATTATTGAGAGTGCCTATCGCTGGGCGTTCATCGATGGTCGGTCATTCGACATCGCATTTTATTTTGATCGCCTGAGCGCGATCATGACCCTTGTCGTGACGGGCGTTGGCTCGGCCATTCACGTGTACTCTACCGGGTACATGAAAGACGACAAGAGTTACGGGCGTTTCTTCGCCTACCTCAATCTCTTTTTGTTCTTTATGCTGTTGCTAGTGCTGGGTCGCTCGATGCTGGTGCTATTTGTCGGGTGGGAAGGTGTCGGGCTCGCCTCGTATCTGCTGATTGGTTTTTGGTTTGACGATCTCGCCAACGCGCGTGCGGGCAAGAAGGCCTTTATAACAAACCGGATCGGGGACGCGGGGTTTCTCTTAGGGATGTTTGTGTTGTATCAAGCGTTTGGCACGCTCGATATGGACCTTATCAATGCGTCTTTTTACAGCGCAACCGTGCCGGTTGTTTCTGCCAGTCTTGTAGGGATTCTGCTGTTTATTGGCGCCACTGGCAAATCGGCGCAAATACCACTGTTTGTGTGGCTACCTGACGCGATGGCGGGTCCAACACCGGTGTCCGCGTTAATTCACGCCGCCACAATGGTCACGGCCGGCGTGTACCTCGTCGCGCGTATGTCTGGCGTTTACACGCACGCGCCGGAAGCGTCACATGTGATTGCCGTCATTGGTTTAGCGACGGCGTTCTTTGCGGCGACAATCGCGCTCGTGCAAACCGACATAAAAAAGGTGCTGGCATATTCCACTATTTCCCAGCTCGGCTTCATGTTTCTCGCGCTTGGCGTTGGCGCGTATGGTGCAGCCATCTTTCACGTGGTTACGCATGCGTTTTTTAAGGCGTGCCTCTTTCTTGGCGCGGGCAGTGTGATTCACGCGATGTCTGGCGAACAGGATGTGCGCAAGATGGGTGGGTTGGCGAAAAAAATCCCACTCACCTTTGGCACCTTCGCCGTCGCCACCGCGGCGATTGCCGGTATTCCGCCGCTCGCAGGATTTTTCTCAAAAGATGAAATCCTGTGGTACGCATTTGCGAGCAGTCACGGCGGATCGCCGTGGTTGTGGAGCGTTGCTGCTTTCACGGCGCTACTCACCGCATTCTACATGTTTCGCCTGCTGTGGCTCACGTTCCTTGGCGCGTCTCGCGTGGATCACGATGTGGCGCATCATATTCACGAGTCACCGTCGTCAATGACGGGCGTCTTGGTTGTACTCGCGGTGCTTTCCGCTGTTGGAGGCGCGTTGACGCTCTCGCATTTTCTTGAGCCGCAACTTGCGCTGCCTTACGTGAGCGAAGAGTTGCATCATCTCGAGACACCGCTGGTGATTGTTTCCGTCGTGCTGGCGCTGCTTGGACTCGCAGGCGCCGCGTATGTCTTCGGCGGTCCGCCGTCGCGCGCCGAGTCATTGCGCGTACGGTTTGGTGGTGTGCATCGGTTGTTGACGGCCAAATATTACGTAGACGAATTGTACGATCGCGTGTTCGCCAAGCCGTTGTTCTGGATCTCTGAGCATGTTTTTCTGCGCTTTGGTGATCGCACCGTGCTAGACGGGGCGCTCAACGGCATAGCATCGCTTGGTCAACAGGCGGCAGGCGCGCTCAGTCGCGTGCAGTCGGGCAGCCTCCACCGGTATGCGTTGTTCGTAATGGTTGGTATCGTGAGCGCATTGCTATGGAGCTGGGCGCATGCGTGAGTCTCTCGTGTTGAACGTCATCCTGTTCTTACCGCTGGTTGGCATGGCGTGCCTGATGTTGATACCAGCCGGCAGCCCGCAGCGCACGCGTCAATTTGCATTGGGTGTACTCACGGTGCAGTTCGCGCTCACCGCATGGTTGTACACACACTTTGTGAGCGGCACCGCGGGTTTGCAATTTGAGACGCGTGTGCCGTGGATCGCCGCGTGGGGCGTGTCGTATCACATTGGACTCGACGGCGTCAACGTGTTGTTGGTTTTGCTCACGGCGTTTCTTGGTCCATTGGTAGTCGCTGGTGCATTCAGCGCCATACAAAAAGATGTGCGCCTCTTTTACGCGATGGTATTTCTTATCCAATTCGCGATGATGGGTACGCTTCTCGCGCAGGATCTCTTCCTCTTTTATCTGTTTTGGGAAGCGATGCTTATTCCGATGTTCTTGCTCATCGGCATCTGGGGCGGAGAACGTCGTATTTACGCAACAATCAAGTTTGTGCTGTATACGGCATTCGGCAGCATTCTCATGCTCGCGGCCTTGATCTACTTGGTTGTCGCGCTGCAGCACACGTCGGGCGTGATGTCATTCGCATTCAGCGACCTGTACACGGCGCGACTGCCATTGCGCGCGCAAACATTGCTATTTGGCGCGTTTGCGCTGGCGTTCGCAATTAAAGTGCCGATGGTGCCGTTCCACACGTGGCTACCCGACGCACATGTAGAGGCACCAACGGCAGGCTCGGTGATTCTCGCGGGCGTGATGCTCAAAATGGGCACGTACGGTTTCATGAAGCTTGGCTTCCCACTGTTTCCTGACGCCGCGCATTTGTACACGCCGGTGCTGATGACGTTGGCGGTTATCAGTATTATTTACGGCGCGTGTCTCGCTCTCGTGCAAAATGACATCAAAAAAATCATCGCGTACTCCTCAATCAGTCACTTGGGCTATGTGATGCTGGGCCTGCTGAGCGTCGATGTGATCGGCATTCAAGGTGCCGTCATACAGATGGTGAGTCACGGCCTCGTTGCAGCGGGATTGTTCTTGCTGGTGGGGATGATCTACGAGCGCTGTCACACGCGCGATCTCAACGCGTACGGCGGTTTGGCGAAACTACTACCCGTCTATTCGGTGTTTTTCATGGTGCTCACGCTCGCTTCGGTCGGGCTGCCCACCACCAGCGGATTTGCCGGAGAATTTCTGGTGTTGCTCGGCGCATTTCGTGCCGCGTGGCCGTTGCATGTGAGCGGAAATTCTTACGCGCTGATGCTCGCTTCAAGTGCCGTTGCAGGCGTCGTACTCGGCGCGCTCTATATGCTCCGCTTTGCGCTGGGTTTTCTGTTCGGCACGGAACGCGCGCCGCACCAACCACTCAGCGATCTCAACACGCGCGAACGCGCCATACTTGGCATCATTGTGGCCGCGGTGTTTGCGCTCGGACTTTTCCCGGATAGCGCACTCCGTAAGACAGAGGCCTCAGCAAAGGCGTATCAACAGCTGGTGATCACGTCGCGACTTCCGGCAAGTTCGACATCGCCGAGTGCCCCATGAATAGTCAGTTGACGTTTCTGGCGATGCTTCCGGAGCACCTCCTACTCGTTGGGGTTGTGCTCATGCTTGGCGTGGAGATCGCTGGCAAATGGTCGCGTGCTGCAGTGTTGCTCGCGGTTGCCATCGTCGCCGCCGCCGCAGGAAGTGCAGTGTGGTTGTACGCGACCGGTTTTTCCGGCGCGCCGTTTATTGGGCAATTTTCTGTCGCGCCTGCAACGCTACTCGCGAAAGCAGTCGTGTTGATGCTCGCGATACCCGTGTTACTCATGTCGCGCGACGATTTTCATGGCGGTGAGTTTCCTGCTCTGCTGTTGTCGTCATTGTACGGCGTGTGTCTGCTTATCTCGGCCGACAGTTACTTGATCATGTTTCTTGGTCTCGAGCTGATGTCGTTGCCCGTGTATGCGCTCATTCTCCTTGCCTATCGTCGACCTGAAAGTGCCGAAGCCGCGCTCAAGTACCTTGTGCTCGGCGGCACGGCGACGGCAATGTTTTTGATGGGTGTGTCGCTTTTGTATGGCGTGACGGGTTCGCTCGACATCGCCACATTTGCAACAGCGCTCGGTGCGACTGACCTGATGTCACGTGCTGCCGTGGTGTTGGTACTGTTGGCGTTTTTTCTCAAGGCGGCGATCGTGCCGTTTCACGGTTGGGCGCCCGATGCCTACGAGGGCGCGAGCGTGACCGTAACCGCATACATGGCCACGATCGTGAAGGCGGGCGTGCTGTTGGCTATTGTGCGTTTGTTTGCGACCGCCCCGGTTGTATCCCCAGTTGCAGAGTTGCTGGCAATCTTCCCGCTCATATCAATTGTGTGGGGCAATTTGACGGCTATGCGACAGAAGTCGTTCCGTCGCATGATTGCCTATTCGTCGATCGCGCACGCTGGCTATCTGTTTTATGCGTTGCTTGGCGATGGTGCCGGACGTTTGCAGGCCGTCACGTTTTATGTACTCGCGTATGGCATTCTGAATGTGTTGGCGTTTGCCGCGTTACCTGCGGCCGACAAGGATGAAGACCGTGATCAATTAGATCGCTTAACGGGTCTGTATCATCGCGATCCGTTCGCTGCAATTGTTATCGGGATTGCGATGCTTTCGCTGGCAGGCATTCCACCGTTTCCGGGGTTCGTTGCGAAGTTTTTAATTTTCAAAAATGTTCTAGCTGCTGGCTACACGACGTACGCCGTGCTGGGACTCATTGGTAGTTACGTCGGCATCTATTTTTATCTTCGTGTGATTCAAGTCATGTTCATGGGCTCGGAGACATCAACGGCACGTGCGGATGCGACGCCGGCATTTATCAGCCGAACATCACGCGCCTACGCGCACGGCGCGAGCCTCATCTGCTTGGCGGCAACGCTACTGCTGTCGATTATTCCGGGTTGGGTGCTAGAACGTTTCTAATGGTGTCCATGCAACATTCCTGGACATGCCGCTCGACGAGCAAACGGTCGCTGCGCGATTATTTTCGCGTCAATGCGATCTCTAGATGACCGCGATTTAGTCGCATTTTGTTTGGAGCACATCCGCGTGATTTGCGCCCGACCGCTGTGGTGCGACTACGCGGATTCACTACCGCCACCACATCAAATGTTGTGGTATTCGTGCGTTTCCGTTATCGCTGTTACCGTCTAAAAATGCGTCACGCGCTATGTACCCGCGCGTTTCGATTCTGGCGCATAGAGATCGAGCAACTGCTCGCGCGTCGCGTTCAGACGTTCGGACACGACGCCGAGCAGTCGCATCGTAAACGCGAGTCCAAAGGCTGCATCGTCTTGAAAGGCTTCGAGTAATTCGACGCCATCAAACACCAACACGTCCACGCGATCAAGGGCGCGAGCTTGCAACACTTTACCCTTTCCGGCGAGTATGGCCGACCAGCCAAACTCGTCGCCCGCATACAATGTCTGAATGCGTAGTCGGCTACCGCGGGTGCTGATTTCGAGCGCTACCATGCCGTGCACCAGCAGATAGAATTCGCGACTGTGATCGCCTTCCGGAAAAATGACACAACCGGTATCGAAGCACATTTCACGCGCCATGAGCGCCAGCTTCTCGATATGGTGCGGCTCGAGACCCGCCACGAAAGGGTGCGCCTCCACGACGTGATGGAGCGCGTCTGGGACGGTCACCGGTACCGCTCCATCAGCGTTTGGAGCGCCGCATTGCCCGGGCACAGCTGTTCATACGGCAAGTCTACCAACGGTGTACTGACCGTTTTGGCTACAGCGTGCATGTCTTTCCCCGTTTCGTCGATGAACAACAATCCCGTCGCCACTTCATGGCGAAGCTGACACGCCCGCACATGTGCGTATGCCTCTTCGCGATTGGTCGCGTCATATCCGTCGTGCGTCTTTCGAAAGCGTACGGTGCTGCCGTCATGCATCGTGACAACGGAGATGGCTGCGTCGGTTACCGGTGCGACAATCTCACGACGCAGCGGTACGAAATCCGCCGCTGAAATTTCCACTTCGTGTTCGCGTGTGAATTTGTAGCTCTTGGTGGAACCTTCGTGATCGTTGAAGGTGACGCAGGGCGAAATGACATCGATCAGCGCGAGTCCATTATGCGACAGGCCAGCTTTCAGAATGGGCACAAGCTGCGCCTTATCACCGGAAAAGCTACGCGCGACAAACGTCGCGCCCAACGTGAGCGCCAGCAACACCGGATCGATGGGGGGTTGTACGTTCATCTCCCCCTTCTTCGATGTGGAGCCAATGTCGGCTGACGCAGAAAACTGTCCTTTGGTGAGCCCATACACACCATTGTTGTCGATCACGTACAGCATGCGGACGTTGCGCCGTATGGCATGCGATAACTGGCCAAGCCCAATTGAGAGCGAGTCGCCGTCTCCGGAAATGCCGATATAGGTCAGATCACGATTCGCCGCGTTTGCGCCCGACGTGACCGACGGCATGCGACCGTGTACACTGTTGAAGCCGTGTGATTGCTTCATGAAGTACGCGGTTGTTTTCGACGAACAACCGATGCCGCTCATCTTAGCCGCACGATGCGGAGGGAGCGCGAGTTCCCAAAATGATTGCACCAATGCCGCAGTGACCGAATCGTGGCCACAGCCAGCGCACAGCGTGGACATCGCACCTTCGTAATCGCGCACGGTGTAGCCGAGCGCGTTTTTGTGCAGCCCCGGATGTCGAATGGGCGGCTTTGCAATGGAGGTCATGCCAGTACCTGCGTGAGATGATGTGCGACTGCGGCGACGACGACGTGTGCCGTGAGTGGCATGCCGCCGTAGTCCAACACCGACGTCATGGCATCGCGTGGAACGCCCGTTTCAATGGCGAGCATCGCGCGAAGCTGCGCGTCGCGATTTTGCTCGACAACGAAGACGGTGTGATGTGAGTCCAGAAATTCCTTGACGGACGCGCTGAACGGAAATGCCTTGATGCGCATGTAATTGGCCAAGATGCCTTGCTCACGCAAGCGATCTATGGCTTCGAGTACAGCTGAATGGCATCCACCGATGGAGACGATACCCACGTCGGCGCCAGGTTGCAGATGAAATTCGGGCGCTGGAACGACCGTTGCGGCAGTAGCAAACTTTCGCGCTAACCGATCGACCACTTCCTGATACGCGTCGGAATCTTCCGTGTAGGCGCCATGCTTGTCGTGTCCAGAGCCACGTACGAAGTACGCACCGTTGGGATGCACACCCGGTAGCGTGCGCGCGGCGATGCCATCACCATCGACGTCGAGATAGCGCGAGAACTTTTTCACGCCGGCCAACTCTTCGGCGTTCAGGACCTTGCCGCGGTCAGGACGATAGGCGTCATCCCACGTAAGGCGTTTGCACATCCAGTCGTTCATCCCGATGTCGAGATCACTTGCCACAAACACCGGCGTCTGAAAACGTTCGGCCAAATCAAATGCGGTAATGCTCACGTAAAAACATTCTTCGGGACTGCACGGGAAAAGAATGATGTGCTTCGTGTCGCCATGTGATGCGTACGCGAGTGACAGCAAGTCGCCCTGTTGCGTGCGCGTTGGCATCCCGGTTGCGGGCCCCGTGCGCTGCACGTCGTAAAACACGGCGGGAATTTCTGTGTAATACGCGAGTCCGATAAACTCCTGCATCAACGAGATGCCCGGGCCCGACGTGTTGGTGAACGATCGCGCACCCGCCCATCCCGCACCAATCGCGATGCCTGCGGCCGAAAGTTCGTCTTCCGCTTGAATGATGCAGTAACGCGCCAATCCAGTGTCTGGTTCGACACGAAATTTTTCGCAGAAGCTCTTAAACGCTTCCATCAATGATGTGGACGGCGTGATTGGATACCACGCACCAACCGTTGCGCCAGCAAACACAGCGCCAAGCGCAGCGGCCGTATTGCCATCGATGATGATGGAGCCGCTCGTCTCGTCCATTTTCTGCAGATGAAACGACAAGGGGCACTGAAAATTTGCCTTCGCGTAGTCGTATCCCAGCTTGATCGCGGTGTTATTAGCGTCGAGCAGCTTCTTTTTCTTCGAGAACTTCTCGAGCAACATCTGACCGACGATGTCCATGTCAAAGTCCAGCAAGGCAGCCAGCGCTCCGACGTATACAATGTTGCGCAGCAGCGTACGATCCCGATCACCTTCAAAGGTTTCGACGCACATGCGGCCGAAGGGAATGCCGAGAATGGTGATGCCTTCGCGCACGAGCTCTGGTTCAAGCGGCCACGACGAGTCGTACAGCAAGTAGCCGCCGGGGCGCACCGTCGCGACATCTTTGGCATACGTGCTGGGATTGAGCGCCACGACAAGATCAACGTGCTGCGGTCGCGCCGTGTAGCCGTCTTTGCTTACACGGATTTCATAAAAGGTTGGCAGTCCTTGAATGTTTGACGGAAAAATATTCTTTCCCGTGACCGGGATGCCCATGCGAAAGATGGCTTGCATCAACAGACTATTCGCGCTGGCCGAACCCGTGCCGTTCACGGTGGCAATCTTAAAAGCAAAGTCGTTGATGCTACTCATACGAGCACCGGGATAGTGGTACCAGAAGGTCCGAACGCATACGGCAACACCAGCGCAAACTTTTGCATATCCCACGCGGCCGTTGGACAACGCTCGGCGCACAACCCACAGTGCAAGCAGAGATCTTCGTCTTTCACCATCACGCGTTTCGTTTGCGGCAACGCGTCGGAAACGTAAATGTCTTGCGTCAGATTTTCCGCTGGTGCGGAAAGTCGCGTGCGCAATTCGGGTTCCGAGTCGGCAGCAGGTGCGATGGTGAGGCAGTTCACCGGACAGACGTCCACGCAGGCATCGCACTCGATACAGAGTGTCGCCGAGAAATGTGTTTCGACGTCGCAGTTGAGGCAGCGCTCTACTTCGGTTGCGGTCTGCTCCGGCGTGAAACCCAACTCAACTTCCTCACTCACACTCGCGAATCGCTTCACGAGCTCGGCGTGCGTCATTTGTGCGCGCGTGGATGGATTGAAGTCGTTACTGTACGCCCACGAATGCATGCCCATCTTTGTGCTGGCGAGGTGCATGCCCTGCGGCGGGCGCTCTTCGACCGATTCTCCCTGACAGTGCTGATGAATCGAGATTGCCGCTTGGTGTCCGTGCTCCACGGCCCAAATAATGTTTTGCGGACCCCATGCAGAGTCACCACCAAAAAACACGCTGGAGCGCGAGCACTCGAACGTCGCTTTGTCCACTACCGGCATGTCCCATTCGTTAAACGTGATGCCGATATCACGCTCAATCCATGGGAACGCGTTGTCTTGACCGATTGCGAGAATGACTTCGTCGCACGGCATGATGATGGTGTCCACCACGGTGCTGCGCTGCTTGCCGTTGGACTCACTCCATTCGACGCGCTCGAATTCCATACCGACCAACTTGCCGTTGTCGATGACAAAGCGTTTCGGCGCGTGATTCTCCACGATGTGAATGCCTTCTTCTTCCGCGTCTTCCAGTTCCCACGGCGACGCCTTGAAGTGTGGACGGGAACGTCGCGCAACAACCGTCGTGTCGATGCCACCGAGTCGACGAGATGTTCGACAGCAGTCCATCGCCGTGTTGCCAACGCCGATGATGAGCACTTTCGCACCGATCTTTTCGATGTGGCCAAAGTGGACGGATCCCAACCATTCGATGCCGATATGAATTTGTGCTTTTGCCGCGTCGTCCCAACGACCAGGGATGTCGAGCTCTTTGCCCTTCGGTGCACCGCTGCCAACAAATACTGCGTCGTAGCCTTCGGTAAGCAGCGACTTCATGCTATGTACTGGTGTGTTGTACCGCACCTCCGCACCCATGTCGATGATGCATTGGGTCTCTTCATTCAGCACATGTTCCGGCAAGCGAAACGACGGAATGTTGAAGCGCATGAGACCGCCAGCACTCGAGTTTTTTTCGTAAATCACGACCTCGTAGCCCATTGGCAAGAGGTCGTTGGCCACCGTGAGTGAGGCAGGGCCCGCACCGACCAGGGCGATACGTTTTCCGTTGCGAACGGCGGGCGCTTTGGGCAAGTAGTCCGTCACATCATCGCGCAAATCGGCGGCGACGCGTTTTAGTCGGCAGATCGCGACAGGTTTCCCATCAACGCGACCGCGGCGACACGCGGGTTCGCACGGTCGATCACACGTTCGTCCCAAAATGCCCGGGAAAACGTTGGATTCGCGGTTGAGCAGGTACGATTCGGTGTATCGTCCCTGAGCGATTAGTCGGAGGTATTCGGGCACGTTAGTGTGCGCCGGACACGCCCATTGGCAGTCAACGACCTTGTGATAATGGCGCGGACTGGTGACGTCGGTGTGCAACGACATGCGGTTGGCCCCTTCTTGGCGAGTTCAATCCAGATGTTGGGGGCGGGAACATGGAGTGGCAAGAAGGAAAATT